>NZ_JAMQWD010000010.1:0-151756 GCF_024744415.1 Vibrio sp. RM-41-2B
ACATAACATTAGAAAATAAAAATTAAGTAATAACTTAAAAAGGTAAGACTTAATAACTACATTCTTATTTATTATAGTTGAGTAATGAATTTAAAAACTATGAGACATTAATCCCACGAATCTATACTTTTCCTTTTTTTATTAAAAAACAAGATGCAATATTTCACCGCTCAATTATTGAGCGATAATTAATAACCAGTCCATAAGTATAAAACACCCATAGAGTTATTGTTAAAACCCAATAATAACCTTTATGGGCTGACTAATAGGAAACAACAATGGAAAAACAGCATCTTTCCGCGAGTATTATCGCGCTCGCATTACTTGGTTCTCTAACTCCAGCACATGCTGAAGATACATTAAAAGCTTACACTTCGACCTTGCTACAGCTCGATGATAGCGATGCACGCTCGAAGAAAATCCGCTTAATTTACTCCTTAGAAAATGTCTGGAATCAATCTTTGCTGCCGAATGGAGCTAAGGAAGCCAAGTTGCTTCTAAACGGAGGCTCTGGTTTCGACATGACTAATGTACCGAATAAAGAGCAGATCTATGGTTTTGCCACCGGTGGAGACTACCGTTACACAATCCCAACAGCCTTTAAACTGGCACTGAGTTATTTAAATGGTGCCCCTTTACGTCATATGAGCCATGCTCCAGAAAACACTATTGCAACAGCATCCGTCAGTGAGTCTTTGGACTTTAATCTTGGCTTCAGTGCTTCTGATTCTCCAAATATTAGCGGTGGTATCTCCTGGAGTAACCGCGTAACTTACGATCAACCAGAATTTCAGACGGTGGCTGATTTTGATCAGACCAATGAGAGCATTAATTGGCTTATCGAAAACCAGACTATCCGCCACAATACTCCACCTAAAGACTGGTTATTGTACCGTTGGACCAGCTGTGACATGGGCAACCTAATTGACTATAGCGAATTACCTGTCGTGATGCGCTCTGACTTTAAACCGCAAGTCGGTGTTGTATATCGAAAAAATGATATTCAAGATGGCCTAGATACGTCAGAAGTCAAGCTGGTTGCAGGTTGGCGAAAAACCAATTACTACTTTGGTCGTGACTGGTGTAGCTGGTATACCACCCCAGAAAATACCTGGAAGAAAAATCGTGATAGCAGTCAATGGACAGAGACTAGCCGAGCCGTAACTATCTCTTGGAATGACGCGCTCTACCACTAAATTATTAGCCTGCGGCCACGGAATGAATAAGTGGCCGCCGTATTTACTAATGAAATAAACGGTAAGACATGACAAGTAATAAAAAACTCTTGACTGGATCGGCGCTAGCACTTGGTGCAGTACTCGCCATATTTCTAATTAATTCAAATAACAAGAATTCCCAGAGCGATTCTGTTGCAAGCTTTGACGAGCAAATCAAGACAGAGAAAACTGAGACAAAAAGTGTAACGCCTCCTGAGAGCGATGCTGCTCAAGAGGTAGTTACCGTTCCAACACCACAGAATGACAATGACGCTACTTCCGACGTCATTCCAGCTACACCTTGGATATCTGCCCCATTAAATGAATTGAGCAATGAACTGTACGATTTTATTGAAGCTGAACAGGTAAGTTATATCAGTACAACCGACTATCCATTCGACGAGCAAAAGCAAGAACAATTGCGAACATTAGCTAAGCAAGGGGTTCCTATCTTGTTTGACAACACGGAATCATCCTATTTGGAGAGCTACGGTGTCAGCGAAACCAAAGTGGTTTCAGAGTATTTTGGTACGGCGTCTGAAGGTGATGTCATCATTGCTACCGGAGTACAGAATGAGGATGGCAGCATTCATTATCTGGTTTTGCCTTTGAAGAGCAAAGATCTCAACGATAACAGTAAATTGATTGAGGACACTAAGCTCGCAATCACTCTACTTAAAGAACAAAAGCATGACTTGATAAAAGAGAGACAAAGCGAACATCGCGAATAAAAAGTAAAGGGAGATAGCCTCTGTATCGCTATTTCCCTTAAAACTCAGTTCTCAATTAAGAAAAGCTCATTTCTCCCGACCTACCGGCACCCTATCCGAAATCACCTTGCCATCTTTGATGGTGATGATGCGTTTGGTGCGCTCTGCTAGGGCATTATCGTGCGTCACGATGATCAAGGTTCTGCCTTCAGCGTGAAGTTGATTAAACAAGGCTTCAATCTCTGCGCCGGATTTTGAATCCAATGCACCCGTTGGCTCATCCGCTAAGATGATTTGCGGATCGTTGACCAAGGCTCTTGCAATCGCAACTCTCTGCTTTTGACCACCAGAAAGCTGGTTTGGTTTATGGTCTAAACGATCCCCTAGCCCGACTTGCTCTAGCAATTTAGCAGCGCGCTGTCGACGTTCTTTGGCTTTGATGCCAGAGTAAACCAACGGCAGTGCCACGTTATCGAGCGCCGTCGCGTATTCCAATAAGTTAAAGCTTTGGAAGACAAATCCGATCCTCTGGTTACGGATGCCAGCCAGGTCATTCGCACTTAAACTTGCGACGTTTTGACCGCCAAGTTGGTACTCGCCATCGGTGGGCTTATCTAAACAGCCGAGCATGTTCATCAACGTTGACTTACCCGAACCGGACGGGCCAAGAATCGAAAGAAACTCGCCTTGATTAATGGTTAAGTCAACGCCGTCTAGCGCGCGAACTTCCGCCTCCCCGCTTGAGTAGTATTTACAGATGTTGGTCAGCTCAACAAGCGGCTTGTTCGACATGTTCTCTCCAGAGTTATTATTGTTATTCACTTTGTAGCGCCTCCAACGGGCTGACTTTTGCGGCTCGGTTTGCAGGTAACCATGCAGATGCCACACCTATGATCACTAAGGTGAGGATGACAATCGCGACAACGACCCACGACAACTCAGGGACAGGTTTACCCAGTTGTTCATAAAAGGCATTACCCTCTAAAGGAATGGAACTGATGGCAGACACCAGCGCGTACGTCACGCCTAAGCCAAGCGCGCCCCCCATCATCATTGTCAATAAAGACTGCACTAAATAGTGCATGCGAATGGCCGTTGGAGTTGCACCGACTGCCATGCGCACGCCGATATCACGCGTAGATCGCTTTACGGTGGCATACATCACATTGGCGATGCCAACGCCAGCAACAGCTAACGTCACGAAGCCGATAATGCCAAGAAAACTCTGCAAACCTATCAGAAACTGCTGCATACTCTTTTGCTTAAGGAACATATCATCGACTTGGACGATCTGCTCATCGCTGACACTTGCCCCGTGCTTACGGGCAATCACTTGCCTTATCGTCTTTGCTAAGGCTTCTCGGTCTACATCGGCTTGTGGTTGCACATTGATGCCACCAATTTCACCGTTGACATGAAATCGCTTCCACGTCGCTAACGGCACAAAACTGGAATAGTTGATAAGGTCCCCCAGCTCTATTTGAGCGCTGTTTTTCTCCAATACGCCCACAACGGTGAACTCCTCATTGCCGATTTTTACCTTTTTCCCCACAGGGTTGACTTGCAATGTGACTGTCGCAAACCAACTAAAGTCCTCATTCGGGTTGAATAAGTCGGCTGCCAGTTCATAACCCAGTACAACGACTTTGCGCGTCTCTTTTTGATCGAGTGGATTTAACCATCGCCCCCCCGCCATAGGCACCAAATTGGTCATGGATTGAAACTCGCTCGTGACCGCTAACGGCTCTTGCCACGAGTTTCTATCACCAACGGTGATGCGCTCTTTCCACTTCGCAGTTGGCGCAACACTTTTTACATCGGGTAACGCTCGAACGATCTCTGAATCGTCCATTTTTAATGTCAGAAATTTACCTTGGTGAAAAGCACCATGGTCGACGGTGGCCATCCCTCCGGTCAAATAGATCAAGTTGCCGTTACCATTTTGTGCGGTTTTCAATACGCCCTGACGAATACCCTCACCTACCGCCAACATAGCAGCGATACAGAGGGTCGCCCACGCTACAGCCAGAATGGTCAAACCCAATCTCAGCTTTTCTGCGGCCATTTCTTGGAAAATTTGTCTCATCGGTAACAACATGACTAAGCCCTCGCACTCAAAGCAATGACTGGCGTGAGACGCGATGCTCGCCTTGCTGGGAAATACGACGCCATCAATGCCAAGATAAGCGTCACAAGCAAAGACCAAGCAATGGAATCTGGCGTGATCACAGGTAAACCAATCCATTCCGGTAATGCCATGCTGCTTAAGACAGATACCACTGCATACGAAAACATCAGACCTAATGCCGTGCCCACGGCTACCAAAATAAGCCCTTCAAGAATAAACTGACTGAGTATGGATTTTTGAGTCGCCCCGATCGCCAAACGCACACCGATTTCACGCGTGCGCTCCGTGACGGATAAAAACATGATGTTGGCAACGCCAAGCGCACCGACCGCCATGGTCATCGCGCCGCTCGCTCCGAGAAAAATCTGAATGCCACGCAAAATTCCACTGATGACCGCCGCACCTTCACTAAAATCGGGTAATTCGACCGCGTCTTTATCACTTGGGTCAAAATGAAGCTGCTTGGCGAAAAAGTTCACGATATTTTGTCGAAACGACGGTGCATCCATCCCGTCTCTCGGCTTCATCAATATCATCCAAGGTTTCGCATCCCACAAATCGCGGTACGTTGTTTGAGGAATGAAAACAGTGCGGCTATCGCCGAATGAAATGCCAGTGTCCTCACCAACGGTTATCCCAATCACCAAAAACGGAATGCCGTTGACTTTGAGCCTATCCCCGATTTGGATTCCGCCCATTTGCGCAATTTGATCGCCTAACACTGTCACGCGAGTGTGGTTGTCCATATCACTTGGTGACAGGTTTCTCGAACTGGATTGCAGCTTGCGTTGCATTAAGGGAAAGTAAGACGTATCAATACCGCTGACCGTACTCGATAAATTCTGTCCTTTGAGATTGGTGATATTCGCATCCCATTTGGCGTAAACGCTTGACGCCTGTTGCACGAAGCCCGACTGTTTGATCATGTCGACTTTTTCTTGTGGAATATCAATTTGTCGCCTTGAAGGTAACCCTTGCCACGGTTTACTGGTGCTCGATGGAAACACGACTTGCACATTGTTGATCATAAATGAAAACGACTGGGTCTGATGGCGATAAAAGCCTTCGCCAAGTGCGATTAACACCACCACAGAGATCACGCCCCAAGCAATCGCGATAATGGCTAGCACGCTCTTCATGCGGTGCGCCATCAACGTTTGCCAAGTTTGCTGCAATAGGCTGCTCATGAATGAAAAGCCCGAGAGATCAACGCCATGGTATTGTCATCGAGTTTCCCTGCGGTTTGCAGTAAGCCGATTCTCTTACGCCAGTAGCTGTACAAGTTGGTTTGCAGACTGTTTTTCGCCTCAAACAAGCTGTTGTGTGCGCTGATAACTTCCGACACTTCAAGCAGGCCAGCGTCGTAAAGTTTCTCTTTGCTTTGCAACACTCTGGCGCGCGACTCAACCAGCTCGTTCGCTATCAAAACTTGATTCCAGTTGATATCGACCTGCGTAAACTGCTGAACAACTCGTTTCTGAATATCAATTTCCACTCTACGCATATCTTGCTTGGCGCTTAAAATGTTCAACGATGCTTCGTCCACTTTCGCTCGCACTGCACCATTGAGGTCAATCGGCAAACTCAAACTAATCCCAGCGTTAAACTCGCCGTTTGAACGATTGTCACCATCGCTGTAGCCCACACTGCCTTTGACGGTCGGGTAGTATCCACCTTTAGCTGAATCTTTCGCGAACTCGCTCGCTTTCACCATCTGCGCCGCCACCAACAGCTCTGGACTGCTGTCTTTCGCCAGCTTTAGCCATTGCTCCTGGGAGTCCACCAACATCGGCGGCTGAATCAAAGAATCCGTTCGAATTTGGTCGACACTCTCCGGCATTTGATTGATTAACGCCGCAAGCTCTGCTTTTTTCACTTCGAGATCGGCTTTTGCATTGAGGATACTTGCTTGCTCAGAGACTTGATTCGCTCGCATCTCTTCAACATCAACCGACTTCACTTTGCCTGCTCGATAGCGTTTCTCGATGATGTTGAGAAGTTCCTTCCCCTCCTCCAGCTTGGACTGCGCCAATTTGAGGTCGCCCTGTGCGCTTGCCACATCTAGGTAAGCGGTGAGCAACTTCTGCGCAAGCTCGTTATGTGATTGAGATAGCTCTAACTGTGCTTTGAGATAATTGGCATTCGCTTGATCCAGTTCCGACCACAAACTGCTATCCCAAATAGTTTGAGATAAGGTAGCGCCGTAACTGTTGGAATGGCTTGAGGACTCATTCCAATCCGCTGACGCACTGGCACTTAAACCCGGTAATAACGCACTGCGGCTACTCTGTACGCCAACCTCGCCAAGCTGGACGCCGATTTTCGCTTTTTCGTAATTTGGATCGTTCTGCTTTGCTTGTTGCCAAGCTTGTTCAATAGAAATTGCGTAGGTCGGCAAACTGAGCGTGGAAGCCAACAATGCAAAGGCGATTTTTGATCGTTGCAGCTTAACCATGCGCCGCTCCCATCATGCTGTTGTCGATAACCTCTTCATCAAGCTCCACGCCGTCAAGCACTTCAACATTGATGCCATCTGACAGACCGAGTTTCACCGGTTGTTTATGAAACCCTTGTTCTGAGCTATCGGGGATCAGAACATTCGGTGCGTCACCATCAAATTGCAGAGCGCGCTCCGGTAGAGTGAGTACGTTTTCAGACTTCTTAAGAATGATTTGAGCCGTCGACGAAAACCCAGAACGAAGCAACACATCTTGTGGGATCTTGAGTTCTCCCACTTCAACCTCAAAACCGTTATCAAAACTTTTTGCCGAAGCGTTGCCTTCTGGTGAGTTAAGGTTCTCAGATTGAATCGCCACTTTGGTTAGCACACCAGAAATCGCCACATCAGGATAAGGCGCAACCGTCAACATAACGGGCATTCCCGGAGACAACTGCGCAGCATCATGCTCACTGACGCTACCTTTAAAAATCAGACTGTTCATGTCGGCCAATGACATCATTTCAGTCGCGGCTTGGCTTGATTGAGTCGAGATGATCGGCTCTCCGACCTCAACTTTCTGGTTGAGTACCGTGCCATCAATTGGCGCGTAGATCGTCGACGTTAAACGCGCATCACCGATAGACGCCTCACCACTGCGGATGAGTTCGAGATTCTGGCGCTTTTGCAATACGTCCGCTTGCGCAGATTTGACTGCCGAGCGCGCACTTACGTATTCGTCGTAGTTACTTGGAATAATGTCCTGCTTGACCAAGCTTTCTAAGTTGGACAGTTTTTGTTTGGCGGATTCCAGATCGGCTTCACTACGCATGAGTTCTGCCGATGCATCCGTTAATGCTTGGGGGGTTGGGTTTGGACGCACTTTGATCAGCGGCTGGCCTTGCTTCACCTTTTCACCAACTTTCGCGTAAATTTCACCGACGATACCGTCGATTTGTGACTTGATAGACACGGAGTGTGCAGGGACAATTTTACCAACAGCCACCGCTTGTTTTTCAATCGTGCCTTTTTCCACAATCAATGTAGGCAGCAATTCTGGTTGAGCGGCAGATTGGAGATAGAAATACGTACCACCGCCGAGCAGCGCAATGCTCACAGCGGAGACAAGCCAACGTTTCGTCATTATTTATTCCAACAATTATTGGGTAGTCTAATGACTACTCCTAAAACACAAAGTTGAAGGAATAATATCCTGCTTTAATAGCGGTTTGGTTGTCACAGTTGGTATGGTTTTGTCAGTCGTCTCTGACAATCAAAGACCAAAAAATCTCGACGAATCATTCAGCAAAGACGCTGTCTACGATGGCGACTAACATGCTCTGTAACCGCTCGTTTCAACCGCCACCCATTTCATTCTGAACAATGTGCAAAATGGCGCAGTTCTGTATCCTCCAATCGCATATCCATACAGTCTTGCGCCTCACGTCCTAAAGCAGGAAAAACCGCATGCGCTGTTAAAATGCCTTGGCTGATAAAGCCACATTTCTCCAACACACGAATACTCGCGTGGTTGCCAATATGCGGGGCAGTGCGAATGCGCGTTATACCCAAGCTTTGCAGGTAAACAACGCCAAGTTTGCAGGCTTGGGTTGCATAGCCTTTTCCCTGATAGCGAGCAGAAATACCAAAATGGATTTCAGTGCTGTCTTGCTCAGGTATCAGCACCAGACAGCCTATAGGAGTTTGAGAAGTGAGTTCTTCAATAGCGAAGACTAATAGATTGGGGGACTTTTGATCATATTGAGCGCGCCATCTTTTGATAGCTTCAAGGGTTTGGTTAGCATTTTGGTGGGCTTGGCGATTGAGGAAGTGGCATGCTTGTTCATCGCCTAAATAGTTTTCAAACAGAGGATCAGCGTCTGTTGTTTTGAGGTATCTGATTGCCACTTGTTGAGATTCAACTCTCATCATGATTTAGCTCTGATAAACATTCGGTTTCCAGATTTGCATGAAGTTTTCTACTGGAGCAATAGGAGTGAACCCAAACTGTTCGTACAACCCATGAGCATCACGAGTTGCGAGCATCATACGGCGCAAGCCTTGTAGTTCTGGATGAGCAACAATTTCTGAGATCAACCACTTACTGATGCCTTTACCACGATGTGCCTCCACAACAAACACATCGGCAAGGTACGCAAACGTGGTACGATCGGTAATTAACCGAGCAAAAGCAACGAGTTGATTTTCGTCATCCAAAACCGCGAAACAGAACGAATTTCGCAATGACTTCTCAAAGCGTTCTCTTGGAATACCCTTTCCCCAATAACTGTTTGAAATGAACTGGTAGATAACGTCTAAATCCATGTCATCTAACGACGTGGTAATTCGAAACCCTTGCATTGTATCCCTCAACATTGATTTATATTTTCTCAGCCACACAGACAAGCGATTTGGCATTCACCTCAAATGCTTGCGCTGACCAAGACTGGTACTTCTCTATGATTCTGAATCCCGCTTGTTCAAGGAAAACCTCTATGTCTTCCAGCGGACGATATTTTAAATCAATGTTGGAATACTCAATCGCTCCACCTTCAAAATGGCGCTCTTTCTTCAAATACATGATGGATGTTTGCGAGTCATACTCGGCCTTCATACCTAAATAATTCACTTCACCATAAGTTGGAGAAACATAGGTTTGCCACAGTGCCATCTCATTATCCAATTCTAGATTCTCTGGCGTTGGTAACCGCGTATCGAAGACAAATCGCCCACCTTTTTCTAGGTGCTTTGATATTGAGCTCAGTGCGCCTGCCAGCATGTCGTCACTTAAAAAGGCCTGAAATGCATTCCCTGTCATTATGGCTAGGTCAAACTTCTTACCTAACGAAAACTGCGTTGCGTCGAGATGAAGAAAACGCAAGTTACTCCTGCTTTTGGCTTTGTCCTTTGCGTGTTTGAGCATCCCTTCAGAAATATCAATGCCAATGGCTTCGTTGAGTGGCTCAGAGACTGGAATCGTGACAATGCCGGAACCACAACAGACATCCAGTACACTTCGAGCATTGGTTTCTTCGATTAACCTTCTGATGAAAGCAATGTCGTGATGGTAATGCTGCTCGTATTGGGCATCGTATTCAATGCCCGATCCGAACTCGGTTAAATCTTGTGTTTTCAAAAACAGTCCTTGTTTGTTACTTATTTCAGCGGTGTGACTTTTTCAGCTCTAGCATCACGTATCGACACACATAACCAACACCAGATACATAACCAATCACATTTTCTAGGGAAACCACTTGCAACCCCGCCTGCTTACAGAGTTGTTCAACTTCACTTTCGGTATATGCCGTATGCTCCACCGATCTACTATAAGTATTTCGGGGCAAACCTTGTCCATCCGGATCGTGGTATTGAAACATCCATCATTCCGTCCTTGATAACCAGAACGATGCTCGAATGTAACACGCAATACGCACCTAGGCACTTATTAAATAGCTAATTTTCTATGAAACGTAACCGACTGGTTATTCAGCGATAACCAGTAGAAATAGATGGAATTTTTAAGTGCATAAAGAAAAAATATGTCCTGATAATCTGCTTCGATTATTCAGCGAATCTTATTTCCATCATTCTATTCGCTGTATATAAAAACAATATTTAAATTAACATAACAAACCTATCGCTTATTATTTTCCATTTAAATAATGATTCTTATTTTTAATATCATTCTATAATTAAAGTGCTCAAATTCTCATGTTGTATTAACTTGAGGTTTAATTTATGAAACTAACTCCTTATTTAACTGCTGTTGTTTCGGTCAGCTGCGCTTTTGGCGCATTCGCAGCCGATGATTCAAAAGCACTTTTAGAAGATGCACTGAGTGCTGCACCACCGACTATTCGCGATAAAGTAACAGTGATGGACTGGAACAATAATGTTCTGCAAGAAGGTTCTAGCCAATACACTTGCTTCCCAACGCCTCCTCAATTGGAAGGCACAGCGCCAATGTGTATGGATGGTCCTTGGATGGAATGGGCAGACGCTTGGATGAACAAAAAACCTTTCCAAGCCAAAGCATTAGGTATTTCTTACATGTTAGCGGGTGATGGCGGTGCCAGTAACACCGACCCATTTGCAGAAGGGATGACGGACGATAATCAATGGATTGTGGAAGGACCACACTTGATGATTATTACCCCAGACCAAGCGTTGCTCGACTCTCTACCAACCGATCCAAGTTATGGTGGCCCATACGTGATGTGGAAAGGCACTCCATACGCACACATTATGATTCCCGTTGGAGCGAGAAAATAAAAAGAAAAATCCGATATTCAGTATTTTGAATATCGGATTTTTATTTCGTTATCGAGCCAACCAAATTCTCGCCAATATTCCTATCGGCGTTGTGATGCCTGTCGTAATAGAGGTCACTTCACCATTTCTTAAAATATAAATGGTTGGAGTCACGCTAATTTTCCATTCACGCATAATATCGCTTGAAGGATCGTTTATGTTTTCAAAACGATATTCTTTTGCCTGCATAAACTGCGCCACACGCTCATTTGGCCCTGATGAGCCAGAAACACCAACTACGGCATAGTCATCACTCAGCCAGCTCACGCTTGGGCTTACAAATTTACACGCGGGACACCAAGTCGCCCAAAAATAAACAACGACAGGTTGTTCATGACTTTGCGCGATTGCATCGAAATATTCACCATCGCTCAATACGGAGCTCAATGGTGGTGCCTCCTGTTTAGGAAAATCTTTGGTGCGATACCAATCCATCACGATGGAAATGACGGTGACAATGAGCACCATCTGTACGATTTGAACGAGCCAATATCGGAATGTTCTACGCTGCTTTGTCGAACTCATTGAATGGATCCTCCACTCGCTCGTTTCACCGCGCTTAAAACAACATCATCAGTCAGAATCACAGGTAACGGGATACCTTGTGGCGCCGCCGGGCCATAGACGATGTTAAACGGCACACCGTAACGCCCATGAGCTCGTAAAAAGTCCGTTACCAAGCCGTCCGGATGTGTCCAATCCCCTTTTAACTTCGCCACATTAGGGCTTTGTAGCAATGAGTAGACAGGATCTTGCCAGATCACTCCGATCTTGTTCGCTTTACACGTTACACACCAATCCGCAGTCACATCCACAAACACCACTCGCCCATTACTGACGTGCTCTTCAATCGCTGAATTAGAAAGCTTTTGCCAAGCTAGATCATCCGGGAGTGGCGTTGCCCATTGGTCAGCAGTGACACTGCCAAGTAGTAAGCCGCCAGCTATTAACACTAACGATGCGGTCCCTGATACAGCAAGTGCTTTCTCACCATACACACGCTTAACTCTTGCCATCATGACGACAAAAGCAACCACAGCGATGAGTGCAATCCATAACATCGGTACATGATTTGCCATTAATGAAAGTAGCCAAACGCTGGTTGCCAACATCATTATGCCAAACACGATCTTAACGACATTCATCCATGGACCGGGCTTTGGTAGTTTTAGCGCGATACTTGGAAACACAGCGACTAAGATCCAAGGCAGTGCCATACCCAATGCTAATGCTGTAAAGGTTGCAAATAACGTTAATACGTCCGCGCCCAAGGCAAAAGCAACGGCAGTGCCTAAAAACGGTGCGGAACAAGGTGTCGCAAGCAAAGTAGCGAACATACCTTGAACGTAGTGACCCACTAGAGAGTTATCACCTTTCGATGCGAGCCATGTATTGGTACCCGATGACAGACGGATTTCAAATAACCCCAACATATTGGCGCCGAACAAAGCAGTGACTAGTACCATCAATCCTAGGAACCAAGGGCTTTGGAACTGTACGCCCCAACCGATCGCGTTACCCGTAAGCTTCAACACCAAAATGAATCCAGCTATCAGCCAGAACGAAGTGAGAATCCCCAGAGAAGAAGCGATAAACTGGGTACGAATTTGACGGCGCTCTACACCATGCGCAGCCACAATACTGCTGAGCTTCATCCCCAATACAGGCAGCACACACGGCATGATGTTCAAAATCAAACCGCCTAACAGTGCAAATAAGAAAATACTCGCTAAAGAGGTAGTTGGCAGTGACGATGTAACCGCTCCTGCTTGTGCTTGTGTTACCTCTTCGACCAGCAAGTTATCATCTTTGATAGAAACATATAACGATTGTTCATTAAGCTCTACCTCACCCAGCCAGGTATCAACCGAGTAATTTGCTGTGACGATATCATCTTCTTGCTGAAGTCCATCCAACTTAAAGCTGTAGTCACGAATCGCATCACCAACACCATCCACCAACACTTGAGGATTTTGCCAACCTTGCGTGTTCTTTAGTTTGATTTGTAATTTGGATTGAGTCGCATCCCAGTTTGTTTGCGTGACCTCAACAAAAGGCGAAGGTTGAGGAACATTGCTCACCGCTTGGGCGTAACTGAACATCACCTCTTCGTCCACTTTCAGCTCAGAAGGTAAGAACGTCAATTGAATTTGGTAGTCCGTCAGCACACAAATCGTAGTACAGGAAGAAAGCGTGAGCACTGCATCAATCGTGACGGGTTTCGACATATCGTCGATATGCAGCGTCATTGGGAACAAAGTGTCACCTTTGTAACCGAGAGTCTCAATGCCCAATAACTCGAACTTTTGCGGATATGGCCATTGCCAATCAACCTTGGTTAGGTTTTGCGAGTTTTGCCAATCTATCGATGGCGCGACACCACCCTCGCCCGGCGATCGCCAGTAAGTTTTCCAGTCTCCGGTTAACTTGACATCCAAATAACCTGTAAGTGTTTTGGCTTGCGGATCTTTTTGACCCGTTAGTACAAAGCGCGTTTGCACTGGAGGATGTTGCGGGTTGGTCATCCAACCGGTATCGGTAGCTTGTGCTGAAATATTCAGAGAGAACAAACTCAAAGCCAGCGTCATAAAGAACATAGACGCGAACTGAGTCAGTTTGGTAATTTGATTCATAGTAATTCCTAATAATAAAAACAAATGTGCTAAATCGCTGACGTTATTGGTCAGAAAGCACGTTTTTATTCTTGGAATACACAGAAAGTCAGATGGACTCGATACTTACGACCTATCGGCTCCGTCCAATGTTGTGCGCGAATATAAGTGCAGCACATCCAAATAGCCGATGCTAAAAGACCGACAAACAGAACAACAATAAATGCATCGAGTTGATGTTGAGAAAATTGAATTAACTTTTCAGACAATTCGCATTTGCTGGTTTCGTTAGCATCAATCGACTTGACGCTCGAACCCTCATCAGTAAGTGAAACAGCAGGCGATACCGTCTCGTACTTCATAGAGCATGACGATGCAAAACCTGAATTTTGAATCAGACACACGACAACCACCCAGCCAATAATCGCTAGTAGCCATTTCACCCGTTTATGTGGCGTGTGATGTCGTTTAGTCAATAAACTCATAAGAATTCAGATAAAGTAGGAACGAAGAAGATAATACGCGAGTCGTCATAAAGCTCAAGTTGTACCCACAAAATAGCATTAAGAAGCTTCACTCACTAAGCTCTAATCTAGCTTGCCATAAATATAGGCCAACTCTGCGACGGTTTTCGCTGAGAACTTTTTCAATAGGTTGGCTCGGTGTACTTCAACCGTTCGCATTGCAATGCAAAGTTCGTCGGCAATTCGAATGTTGCGCTTGCCTGCAATGATCAAACGTAAAATGTCTTTTTCTCTGGGAGTGAGCGATTCATACGCCGATTTTGCCGCCGCCATATCAAGGTTTGCAGCCGACTGCACTTGCCCCTGCAAAATGGCTTGTGCCAACTCATCTCCTTTGACTGGCTTTTGGAAAAAATTGACCGCGCCAGCTTGTAATGCATCGACCGCCATCGGGACATCACCATGTCCGGTCAGGTAAATAACTGCCAAGGGACTGTTGGCTTGATTTAAAATTTTATGGACTTGCTGACCACGAAGATTTGGCATTCGACTATCAAGAATGATACACCCCGCTTGCTGAACGTCCACCTCATCGAGGAAAGACTGCCCATCAGCAAAAGTGGTGACGTTGAAGTCATGTTCTTCCAACATAAAAGCGAGCGAGTCACGCACCGATTCATCATCGTCGATTACAAAAACAGGTAGCTGCTTTTCACCGCTGCTCATTGAATGCTCCTATGCCTAGTTCAGATTAGTTTTGATATGGAAACACAAGCTCAACCAAACAGCCATGTGGCGCTGTCGAGCTGATGAGAAACTCGCCACCATGCATTTCCATTACATCACGACAAATGGCTAACCCCAGCCCGAGCCCCTCTTCTTTGCTACTCACAAACGCTTGAGTTGGATTCTCTTGCTGCAACCCTGTGCCGTTGTCCAATACTCGAATGGAAAGTTGATTGACTTGGTAGTCACTATGCAGGGCAATTTTACCTTGATAACCTGACGAGTGATATTTCTCTTGGAACAAAGTACACGCATCAATCGCGTTACTGATCACATTAACTAAAACCTGTTGAACGCCCACAGCGTCGACAAGTACCGGACGGACGTTCCCTTCTATACTGGTCACAATCGAAATATTTTGCTTCTGCATTCGAAAATGGAGCAACTCAATCGTGTCATCAATGAGTACTTGAAGATCGCACGGCGCTTTTTCGACACTGCGCTTGCGGATCAACGTTCTTAAGCGCTGAATAATTGCATCGGCTCGTTCAACTTGCCCCTGTATTTTCTCAAGCACTGGGACAATATCTTCATGAGGGCGTTTTTTGGCCAAGCGAAGTAAACCGCCTTCACTGTAATTGCGAATGGCCGCCAGTGGCTGATTGAGCTCATGGGCAAGACTGGTGCCGATTTCACCGACAATCGCGACTCTTTGTGAATGCTCTAACTGTTCACTTTTCTCTTTTAAACGTAACGATGTCTGCTCCAACGCTTGCTTGCTCTTGCTAAATCGATACTCAAGCCAAAAGTGGTACGCGTTCAATACAATCACAAACATGAACAGCGCCCACGCCCATTCCTGATGACTACGCAGCCAGCGCAGTGCCTCACTCCACCAAGGTTGTTGTAACGGATGGAGATCCAACGCCTGATAAAGTTTGTCGATGCTCAGCAAGCTGACGGGTGACGTCCAACCTGACGCGCCAGCGGCAATAATGGCGGGGTGATCTGGCGGCATAGCAAGCAAGACTTGCGCAATCTGTTTGGCGAGCTGAGCTGAGCCATGCTCTGTTTTGGCAAATGACCAGTTTGGATATAACGGCGTAGAAACAGCGCACGAAGAATGTTCATTTGGCTGTTGATTTAGGACTCGAAAATCCCCTTGCTGTAACAGACCTTCATTTTGCATCTGTTCCAATAAACAAGCAGGGACGACAGCGGATTCCACATTGCCATCACGCAATTGATACAGGTTGGCATCAATAGGAAAGCCGAGGTAACGGACATCAGCAAAGAAATCGTTCGGATTAAGACCCATTTCCACGATTTGATAGCGCAGCGTTAAGTAACCGCCAAAGGCTTTTTCTGATACAGCAGCAACGGGAAACCCTGAGACATCTTGCAATGTTTGATAGCTTGAACTGGCTCGAACCACCAGCGCCGAACCAATGCCGTAGTTCGAATTTTGCGGCGCTCGGCTGGTTAGCGTTGCCATCCACGATAGCGCGTATTGCCTACCCAATCGCACTGCCTGACCTGGGTTAGTTAAGATGAAATCCATCTTCTGAAACTTCACCGCTTCGCCCATTTCATCCAAGTTAAGGGGATGAAGAACAAAATGCACATCAGAAATTTGCTGATTGAGCCAATCAATGGTCGGTTGCCATCTCTGCTCAGCATAAAGGTGACCACGTATCGCTAACACGCCCACTTCGACTTTCTGCTTAGCCTCTGGCTGCACTGCGTTTTGCTCTTGCAGATATGCTTGTTCAGAAACAGCGCCCTGAGCCAAAGATGCAAAGACAACCAAGCAAAGAATCCAAAACTGAAGCAACCGTGGCGTTTTGTTCATGATGAGTAGAATCGTTCCTTCGAAAGCAATGGAGCAAGAATAACAGCTACCTTCCCTAAACCACATTTGTTTTAGATCAAGTTTGATCTGGGTATGTGGAAATCCACAATATAAGCCTCGCGGTGCATTTCTCACAATGGAATCAGTCAATTCAAATACAACAAAAAAGCAGGTGAGTTATGGATTCCACCAAACGTCGCTTTCTCAGCGCGGTCACAGCCGGAGCCGCGTTAATTCCAGTCGCGGGCATTGGCACGGCAACCGCGGGAAACATTATTCGAAATAACCAGTCCGCCGATCGAAAAGGACAAGTGGGGAAACGTTATGCCATGGTGGTGGATTTGCGAAAGTGCGTCGGCTGCCAGGCTTGCACCGTGGGTTGCAGCATTGAGAACCAAGCGCCTATCGGCCAGTTCCGGACCACCGTAAAGCAATACGAAGTCACACTGGATGACGGTTCGAAAGCCACGCGAGAAGCAAAGGCCTTTATGCTGCCTCGCCTTTGTAACCACTGCGAAAACCCACCTTGCGTGGCTGTGTGTCCGGTTCAAGCGACCTTTCAGCGCGAAGATGGCATCGTCATGGTGGATAACAGTCGCTGTGTCGCTTGCGCGTATTGCGTACAAGCTTGCCCTTACGATGCTCGTTTTATCAATGAGGACACCCTCACCGCAGATAAATGCACCTTCTGTGCACATCGACTCGAACAAGGCTTATTACCTGCCTGCGTGGAAACCTGTGTTGGCGGTGCGCGTGTGATTGGTGATTTGAATGATCCATCAAGTGAAGTCCGCCGCTTAATTGCGAAGCACCAAGACGACATCAAAGTGCTAAAGCCCAATGAAGAGACCAAGCCACACGTGTTTTACATCGGCATGGATGAACGCTTTACCAGCCATATCGACGGGCAGCCAGCTATTTACGACCCACAAGGAGAGCACGCATGAACATCAGCGAAGTGTTAGTCCAACCTCAAGCGATGGCTTGGCTCCCGTGGGCGGTACAGTATTTCTTCTACATCGGTTCGGCTTATGCGGCTGCTATTTTATTCCTAATCGCCCTATTATTTGAAAAACACACCAGCCACAGACTGCGCGCTGCGCTTGTGCTGACGCTGGCCATCGGCGCCATCGTGGGGCCATTAGCGTTAACTGGTGATTTACACCAACCGGGACGCGCATGGCATTTTTACTCGCACATCACGCCGTGGTCATGGATGTCTTTAGGATCGCTTTTCTTGCCTGTTTTCTCAGGTTTAGCGGTAGTGACTGCATGGCTGTATCTCCGCCAGGATCTGTTCAACTTACGTAATCAGCCAGGGAAAGTACTGCCTCTAATTTCAAAGCTGTCACTGGGTGAATGGGTGCTCTCTCGTAGAGCCATGCTTATGGTATCTGCCATCACAGTGCTATCAGGCATAACCATTGCAGTCTACACAGGCGCTGAAATTGCGGTCGTAAAATCACGCTCGTTATGGCACCAACCAGCGTCACCGATTCTTTGGTTTGTTACTGCTTTTATGGGCGCAGTCGGCTTCGCTCTGCTGATTTGGCTCTTGCTGCCTAGTCAGTCAAAGACGCTGACATCTGGCGATACTAATTTACTGAAAAAATCGGTGGTAACGAGCGGCGTTCTGACGCTGATTCTCCTACCCATTTGGGCATCCAACAATTCCGCATTTTCACTCTATTCCAGCGAGCAATGGATACAAAATATAGCTCTGCTCACTTTGGTTATTTTAGGCAGCATCATCTTCGCGCTTATGACGATGAGAAACGCCAAATCGTCAACAACGTCTCGTATGTATCGTGTCATGGGCACCTTGTGCCTGTCGTTGATCACGTTGGCAAGTGCGTGGCTGATTCGCTGGTTTACCATCATGGAAGTACAAACCATCGCCAAGTTCGATGCAGGGCTGTATCCATACCAACTCACTATGGATGGAAATGGCTGGATAGGCATTATCGGCATGCTCGGATTATGGCTTGCAATGGCATTACTCGCTTCAGAGTTAATCCAGCCAAAGCAACACTCCGAAGTGGCACCAACATCTCTCACCTTAACTGAACGCTAATCAAAGAGGATTTCATCATGGATAACAAACGCCGTCAGTTTTTGAAATCAGGCATTGCAGTGGGTGGGCTTGGCGCATTCGCTGCGGGTTACGCCACCACCACCAAACATATGGTCGAGGGTGCGCTCGAAGGCACCGCAGGAGAAAAAACGCGTGATATTCACCACGGTAATTCTCTTGAACCAGAGTACACGGTCAACAGCAAAGGCAACCTGATCCCGAACCCAAACCAGCGCGTCGCTCCATCGATGTGCTTTGGCTGTTGGTCACTGTGCGGGTTGCGTGTGCGCATTGATAACCGCAACGACGAGATTTTGCGTATCACTGGCAACCCATATCACCCACTCTCTCATCAACAACACATTCCATTCGAAACGCCAGTCAAAGATGCTTATTTAAGTTTGGCTGGAGAAGCGGGCCTTGAAGGTCGCTCCACCGCCTGCGCACGTGGCAATGGGATGTTAGAAATTCGCAACAGCCCGTACCGCATTACTCAGCCCCTGAAACGAGTAGGCAAACGCGGCGAAGGGAAATGGATTCCGATCAGCTACGAGCAATTGATAGAAGAAGTCGTAGAAGGCGGAGATTTATTTGGTGAAGGTCATGTTGATGGCCTACGCGCAATTCGCGATTTAAAAACGCCTGTTGATCCTGAAAGCCCAGAATATGGCCCGAGAGCCAACCAACTGCTAATGACCAATGCCGGTAACGAAGGCCGAGACGACATTTTCAAACGCTTCGCGTTCAATAGCTATGGTACGCGTAACTTTGGGCATCATGGCTCTTACTGCGGCTACGCATTTCGTGCTGGCAGCGGTGCATTTATGAATGATTTGGATAAATTTGCCCATTTAAAACCAGACTTCGATAATGCCGAATACATCATCTTTATTGGTATGTCGCCTGCTCAAGCTGGCAACCCTTTTAAGCGTCAGGCGCGTCAACTCGCCAATGCGCGAACAGAAGGTAGCTTGGAATACACCATCATCACACCAAGTTTGCCTGCGGGGTCATCGAGCTTGGCGGCCGGTGACAACAACCGCTGGGTACCAATCAAACCAGGCACCGACTCTGCCCTCGTGCTTGGCATGATCCAGTGGATCATCGAAAACCAACGCTACAACAAAACCTTCTTAGCCCAACCGGGGGCGAACGCAATGAAACGAGCTGGCACCGCGCACTGGTGTAATGCTACGCATCTCGTGATAAGCGATGAGCAGCACCCGAGAAACGGCACGTTTTTACGCGCGTCGGATTTGAATCTGCCATTCGAAGGCGAAGCGTTGTCTGACTCCGATCCGTACGTCATCGTGGATGATCAAAGCGGCGAATTTGGTGTTCATACCCAGACAGGGGAAGCGGCACTGTTTGTCGATAAAACGGTTTCGCTTGCATCAGGCGAAGTGCGAGTAAAATCTTCCCTGCAAAGACTCAAAGAAGAGGCGTTTAAATACAGCCTTGAGTTCTACAGCCAACAATGTGAGATTCCTGTCGAACAAATTGTTGAACTAGCAAAGCGCTTCACCAGTTACGGAACAAAAGCGGTGGTCGATACCCACGGTGGCAACATGCACACCAATGGGTTCTATAACTCGTTTACCATCATGATGCTCAATGCGTTGATTGGTAATATCAATATGAAAGGCGGCGCGATGGCCAAAGCGGGTGGCTACCCAACTTCCGCTGCGGGTCCTCGTTACGACTTCACCAAGTTTGCTGGCAAAGTCGGCCCGAGAGGTGTCTTTCTATCGCGCAGTAAATTCCCATACCACAAGACCAGCGAATACAAACGTCGCGTTGAGGCAGGTGAATCCCCTTACCCAACTCGCGCCCCTTGGTATCCGTTTGCCGCGCCACTGCTGACAGAGCACCTATCTGCGGCTATTGATGGGTATCCATACCGCGTTAAAGCGTGGATCAACCATATGGCGAACCCAATGTATGGTGTACCCGGTTTAAAAACGCTGCTAGAAGACAAGCTTAAAGATCCAAAGCAGCTCGGTTTGATTGTGTCTGTTGATGCGTTCATTAACGAAACCACCGCATTGTCGGATTATATTGTGCCGGACACGGTCACCTACGAAAGCTGGGGTATGGCAACGCCTTGGCACGACGTTCCGGTGAAAACCGTCACCGCTCGCTGGCCGATTGTGGAAGCGCGAACAGAGAAAACCGCCGATGGTCGTTCGATTTGCTTAGAAAACTTTTTGATTGATGTCGCCAAGAAAATGCAACTAGGCGGCTTTGGTGACAACGCGATTCAAGATGCGCAAGGGAATTGGCACGCTCTCCACAGCGCTGAAGATTTCTACTTACGTTCCGCGGCAAACTTGGCGTATGTGAAAGGCGGCGTGCCTGAAGTTTCGGCAGAAGACATTGCGTGGTCCGGCCTAGAGCGTTTAATGCCAGCCATGCAGAAGACGCTGACAGCGGATGAGATGAAACGTGTGGCGTTTATTTTTGCTCGCGGTGGACGCTTTGAAAATGCAACCGAAGCGTATCAAGGTGCGCAAATGAAGCACAAATGGACACGACCAGTTGCGATATGGAATGAACGTATCGGCAGCGCAAGAAACACCATGACCGGTGATTTCTACACCGGTTGCCCAACATGGCATCCACAAAAGCTGGCCGACGGCACACCAATGGAAGACCAGTTCCCAAGCTCAGAATGGCCTTTCAGCCTGACTAACTTTAAATCCAACATTCACAGTGCGGTATCCAACCTATCGCCAAGGTTGAACTCGATAAAAGGCGTAAACCCAGTGTACATCCATCCAATCGATGCCGAACGCGCAGGCATTAAAACGGGTGATGAGTTTGTTATCGAGACTCCATCTGCAAGCACCAAAGCACTTGCGATGATAGTCAGCGGGATTCGCCCTGGCACACTAGGATTTGAACATGGGTTTGGTCATACCGAGCTAGGACAACGCTCGCACTGGATCGGCGATAAACAGCAACCCGTAAAAACTCGCAGCCAAGATGGTGTCAACATTAACGACATCGGATTAATTGACCCAACCCGAGAAGGGAAAGGCGTGTTGTTAGACTGGGTGGTAGGAGCCGCGGCTCGTCAATCATTACCAGCCAAAATCCGCAAAGCTTAGTAGACAACCAAACCTGAAGAGCTGCCATTTAGCAGCTCTTCACATCCTCTAAATATGTGGAAATCCACAATACCTTTCCTTATTGACAAGGCCGACAATATCGTCCCAGTGACTACCAAGTAGCACTTGGACATATTAATAAGAATTAAAGTGAGTCAGCATGTCAAAGATTCTTCCAGTGGTGACAGCCTATTTGCTAGCCACCACTATGGGCGCAAGCGCCTCGTCTATTCCGGAAAAAGCCAGCGTATGTAGCGGTTGTCACGGCCAAGATGGCATGGGACAGCCAAATATCGCTCCGATGATCGCTGGTTTAAACGCGAATTATCTCAACACTCAAATCGAACTCTTCCTTAGTGGTGAACGCCAAAATGTGGTCATGCAAGGCATGGCGAAGGAGCTTAGCGATCCTGCCGTTCGTAAAGAAGTCATGGATTACTTTGCTAACCTTCCAAGCTACGAGTTCACTAACCCAGAGCAACGCGGCGACCAAGCCGACATTCGTAACCCGTATCGTAAACTGATCTTTCAAGGCGATTGGGATAGAAACATTCCAGCTTGCGCGACTTGTCATGGAGCCAGCGGAATGGGCGTCGACAAATTTCCTCGCCTCGCAAGCCAACATGCTGATTACTTAAAAACGCAATTAATGGCATGGAAAAACGGCACTCGCAGTGGTGACCCGCTCAATATGATGGGTACTATCGCGAAAAATCTCACTGACGAAGAGATTGAAAACCTTTCCTACTACTTTGCCTCATTACGTTATTAGGAGCAGTCATGAAACGTTTCTATTCTTTGTTCGCATTGCCTCTCATCTCTGCTGCTACTTTGGCCAACGAGCCACTGCCGGATCGTCAAACTGAACTGCCCGCGGTGAAAAAAGAGAATCACGGTGAATACTTAAAACCGCGTGATCTAGGCACCATTCCAAATACCGAATTTGGTGAGCAAGTAAAACGTGGTTATTCCCTATTTGTTAACTCGCAACAAATGCGCGGAAAATACGTTGGCAACGAACAAAACTGTGTGAATTGCCATATGGAAGCAGGACGAAAAGCCAACGCTGCACCTCTATGGGCGGCATACATGGCCTACCCGGCATATCGTAAGAAAAACGATCGCGTAAACAGCTATGCTGACCGTATCCAGGGTTGTTTCGAATATTCCATGAACGGTAAAGCTCCCGCTTACGATTCGCCAGAAATTGTTGCCCTTAGTGCTTACGCCTACTGGTTGGCGATGGGCGGCTTGCTCGACAAACATGGTATGACGGATGAACCAATTCCGGAGCTAGACGCAAAAGCGTTGCAAGTTGGTGGAAAAGCAAAAGACTTCCCGCTGCCCGAAGCCATCGCGCAAGCATTACCAATTGAAGAACGAGGTAATCTCTCTGGACGTGGCTACCCAAAAATCGCCGCACCGAAGCAAGAACCATCAACAGAGCGAGGGGCATTAGTCTACGAAAAGAACTGCGAAACTTGCCATCGCGCCGACGGTTCAGGCATAAAAGGCACCGACGGCCATTCATACATTCCACCACTTTGGGGCGAATATGCGTATAACTGGGGTGCAGGTATGCACCGGATTAACACCGCGGCCTATTTTATTTACGAAAACATGCCGCTTGGGAAAAGTGTCCAGTTAAGCAAACAAGAAGCGTGGGATGTCGCGGCATACGTGAATAGCCATGAGCGTCCACAAGATCCACGATTTAAAGGCAATGTCACCGCAAACGCGGAGAAATATCACCAGCACCAAGGCTATTACGGCAAAACGCTCAACGGTACGCAAGTCGGCTCCAATGCCTTTAAGAGCGGAACGGTCAAGTAAAGTACAACTAAGCACCTTAAATAAAATGCTCTTTTTCCCTGCTCAGATTATCTGGGCAGAGTTACTTACCCTTAAAAACAAGTAATTACCCCTCCACAGACAAGCAATATCACATTATTTTCGGCTTCCAACATACTCATCTTCGCCGTAAAATCTTGTACCAAACGCGACTTCGTTTATGTCTTAGATCTCCCATATGCTCTAATGCCAAAAGTAAGAAACTCGTAAACTCCTGAATCAAAACAAGCGTGCCTAGTGAAAAAAGAGTATTCTTAAAGCAAATGAATCTAAAACCTACCCGATGAGTATTCAACCTAATTCCCGTCAGTTAATTTCATGCGAAGAGTGCGGCCTTGTTGTTCGCATTCCCGATATCGAACAGGGGCAAAAAGCACAATGTCCTCGATGTTCGCATTCGCTGACTAAAGTGAATGCCAAGCCTTACCAAAGCGTGATCGCCATATCATCGGCATGTTTGATCATGTTGGTGTTAAGTATTTCTTTCCCTTTTATGTCGTTCAGTGCGCAAGGGCTATCGCAAGAAATCACCTTATTGCATGCGGCCAAAATGCTGGCTGAATTTCAAAATGTACTTTTAGGTGTACTGCTTCTCGCAACGGTCGTCGTATTGCCTGCTATCTATGTCGGTCTCATTCTCTTTCTTCATCTCGAAGCATTAAAAGCGCGTAAACATACGCCATCCAAAAAACAGCAACGAATGGCGAAAGTTTTATGTCGCCTTCTGTTTCGAGTCGAACCCTGGCTGATGGTCGATGTATTCTTGATTGGCGTATTAGTCAGCTTAATTAAAATAGCTTCCCTCGCAGACATAGGAATGGGCACTTCATTCTGGGCGTTTTGTGTATATACCGTTCTGGTAGTCAAATGCATATCAATGGTCGACAAAAGCTGGCTCTGGGGGCACTTCATTCCAGCCATCGTGCTGCCCGATGTAAATGAGGGCGATACGCACCATAACCACAACCATATTGGTTGCCATACATGTCACCAACTCAACCCAATTGAAGCGAAAAAGCACCAATACTGCATTCGTTGTAAAAGCCCTATTCATAAATACAACCCAGCAGATAATTTACAAAAAGCTTGGGCGCTTTTGTTTGCGTCAGTCATTTTCTATATACCCGCGAACCTTTATCCAATGATGTATACCGTAAGCCTTGGACATTCAGAAGGCTCGACTATCATGGAAGGGGTAATACTGCTTTGGCATTTAGGTTCTTACCCTATTGCGATGGTAATTTTCTTTGCTAGCGTATTCATTCCAATGGCGAAAATGCTGGCACTCGCGTGGCTGTATTACAATGCGCAAAAAGCGCGATATCTTCCTCCCAAAGAAAGTATTTCACGCTTAAAGATATACCGCTTAACTGAGTTTATTGGTCGTTGGTCTATGATCGATATCTTTGTCGTTGCCATCTTAGTTGCACTGGTTCAGTTGCAAAACTTAATGGCGATTTATCCAGGCCCTGCTGCGCTCTCTTTCGCGGCAGTGGTCATTTTCACTATGCTTTCTGCAATGATATTTGACTCACGTTTGTTGTGGCAGTTGCCACAAAACGAAGTGCAGGAGCCGATTTCTGACAACTTAAACGAGAAAGCCAAATATGAGTGATGAGAACAACGTACCCGCTCAAATAAAACCGCAAAAGCAGATTTCTGCGATCTGGATTGTCCCGATCCTTGCGCTAGCCATGGGAGCGTGGATGCTGTTCCAATACATCAACAGTACAGGCCCACAAATTACTCTCCAACTGCCAACCGCAGATGGGATTGAGGTTGGTAAAACCGAGATCCGAGCACTGAATGTTAAAGTCGGTCTGATTACCGAAGTCACTCTCAGTGAAAACTACGATCACATCATCGCTAAGGCTCAGATGAATAAAGACGCGAAGCGCATGCTGCGAGATGACACCATGTTCTGGGTGGTGAAGCCTCGTATTGGCCGTGATGGTGTTTCAGGTTTAGAGACCTTGCTCTCTGGCGCTTATATCCAACTTCAGCCGGGTAAATCTAAAGTAGAAAAGGAGCACTTTACGGTATTAGATGTGCCACCAGTCGCTTCTCCTGATGCAGAAGGCCTGCGTCTTGTATTAACGCACCGCGAAGCTGGCAAACTAGGTGTTGGTGACCCGGTTATTTATAAAGGCTTTACCGTTGGTCGTGTAGAGAAAACCAGCTTTGATGTTGATACTCGCAAGGCGCTGTATCAACTCTTTATTTTCAAACCTTATGACAGCTTAGTGCGCACTCGTACTAAGTTTTGGCTGAATTCTGGTGTTGATTTACAGCTCAATGCCGAAGGGTTTGAAGTTAAGTTTGGCTCGCTAGAGAGCATGCTAACGGGTGGCGTTACCTTCGATACCGTTCCAGGTCTTGAGTCCGGTGAACAACTCACAGAAGACATGGTTAATTTCCGCTTGTACGATGATATTAAGCAGCTGAGAGAGGGTATGTACGATGACTACATTGAGTTCGTCATGTTATTTGATGAATCTGTACGTGGCTTAAAAGCGAATGCGCCTGTTGAGTACCGCGGTCTTCGTATTGGTACCGTAACGAGAGTACCGATGCGTTTACCAACACCAGAAGAAAACTTCTCTGCGAAAAAAATTCCTGTTTTGGTGCGCGTTGAGCTCGGTCGAGTGTACGGAGATTTAGAATCCCAATCTTTATCTATGTTCAAAGAGAAGTTGAAGGAAGAGTTTGCTCGCGGTCTCCGTGGCACCTTAAAGACTGGTAACTTGTTAACTGGCGCGCTTTATATTGATGCAGACTTTTACCCTAATGATGATCAGTACGTTCCAAGTGAATTTGAAGGTTTAGATGTTTTCCCAACCATGCGTGGTGGTTTTGCCCAAGTCCAGCGCCAAGTCAATGACTTCCTAAATAAGATTAATAGCTTACCAATGGAAGAAACGCTTAACTCTCTCAATTCAACGTTAAAAACGTCGGAAAAGACGTTGGCGTCAGCAGAACGTGTCGCGGACAGTATTGATAAACTTTTAAATCAAAAAGAGACGCAAGAGATCCCAACAGATATTCGCCAAAGCTTGCAGCAGTTGCAAAAAACACTCGATGGTTATGGACCAAACTCAACCATGTACAATGAAATGGAAGCCACGCTCAAAGAACTAGAAAGCGTGATGACAGAGTTTAAACCCGTACTTAAACAGCTAAACGAAAAGCCAAACTCTCTCGTGTTTGGAGAAGATGAAATCAGTGACCCAATCCCAGTTAAAGGCCAAAACTAATGAAACGAGTATTCTTTTTGTCTATCGCGCTATTTGTCGGTCTAACGGGTTGCAGTAGCACTCCAGAAACTAAAGGGGCTTTGTACCTTCTACCTAAGGCGGAACCAGTAACTCTGAGCTCTTCTGATATCTCACAGCGCCCTACTTTAGTCGTTCGTCCAGTAAAACTGGCAAGTTATTTAAACGACAGTGGTATCGTTTACCGAACCTCTGAGACTAAAGTTATCCAGGCAAGAAACAATCAATGGGCGCATAGTATTTCCGAGCAAATCACTCAGAGAGTCGTCACAGAACTACGCCACAAACAGACTCATTACTGGCCGACTGAAATGAACAACCTGTTGGATCAAAATGGTGAAGCCAAACTACAGCTTACGTTAAATAAATTTAATGGTAGCTACAAAGGCAATATCGAAATTGAGGGGGAATGGTTACTCATTAATGCTGAAGGTAAGGTAGAAAAGAGTGCACCAATACAAATCTCTCAGCCTCTACAGGACGAAGGCTATGGAGCACTTGTCGACGCACTATCCGTCGGGTTGGAAGAACTGACTTCGGACATTGCCAAAAAAATCTAAGATCGATGTTAATTACAGGGAAGCAAGTTGCTTCCCTTTTTTGTGCTGCGAGAAGTTTTCCGATCGAAATAGATGTAGATAATCAAGCGAGACAAATTGATCTTAGTCAGACTGCAATCCGTTCTTTGGTGCTACTCTACGTCAAAATATAAAGCCCCATCCTATGACCTTATGTAGAGGTCTTGTTGATAAGGTTCTTGAGTAGCAATGTCGATTAACATTTCCGATTTAACCACCGCCCTAAATAAGGTGGAGCATATTCATAAAGTTCAGCTTGAAAATGTGCATCAGTTCTTTAAAGCAAACGAAGCTTTCTCGGTAAAAACGTTCAGCCAACTTATATCTAGTGACTCACTTGATGAGCGATTTAAAACCATCGACAAGGCCTTCTCTTTGCTTGGTGATGTGAAAACCTACCTTTTAGAAGCGTCTTACTTAGTTAAGTAAAAATAAAAAAGCCCCTGTAACTTAATTACCGGGGCTTTCATTTTATCGCCGCTAAGTTGTGGAGTTACAACTTGTAGCGATCATCAATGACCGTTGTCTCTGGGAAGGTTTTACCCTCGTCCATCGCTTCCTCAGTCTCTTCTTTTACTTTGCTATCGATCCAGAAATTACCAATATCCATTGGATGAAGCACCCATTCTGTCGCTTTTGTCATGCCATCTTTAGGAATTTTAACCCAGCGCCAATGTGCAACTCGAGAATAAGGCACCATGTATCCAGGAACGATGATATTCGCTTTGCTGACATAGTTTTGGATTTGATGCGATAAATCGTAACGCTTCTCCTGATCAAACTCAGAGTCATAAGCTTCAATCAACTTGTCCAGCTCAGGGCTGCTGTAGTTGGTGTGAGCATTCGTTTGTGGTCGATTCGCATTATCCGAGTGTAGATATTCCCAATACGCAGGAATCTCACCAGAGCCCATATTCAAGAACGCTAACTGATGCTTTTTCTCAAGAATGTATTTAAACGCAGATGAACCATCAACCAAGTTTAACGTGAACTCAAGACCAGCAAGTTTCGCTTGCTCTTTCAGGTATGCAATACGTGGAGTCCAAGAGTTGTATCCGTAGGTGATAGCAAAGCTCAAGCGTTGGCCCTTATCGTTGACACGAATACCATCTGCGCCCACTTTGTCAAAGCCCGCTTTTTCGAAGTGTTTAACCGCCGCATCAGCATCAAACTTTGGCGGTGTATTGTTAGGATCATCGTATTCGCCATGACCAAAGCCGAGTCCATGTGGTTTACGTGAATAATCTCCACGCATGATATTTTCAATCATGCCGTCATAGTCAGTGGCTGCCATAACGCCTTTGCGCACTTCTAGGTTATCCAACATCGGCATCGCGGTGTTCATCCAAAGACCACCAGCGCCTTGTGGTGCTTCGTTAAAGCCCCAGTACTTTTGGATATAGCCTTTTTTGTACACATCACTATCGGTTTTGTCATGCCAAAAGCTTGGCAGCACCATCTCAAAGTAATCCAAGTTGCCTTTCTCAAAGTGCTTCATGGCAATATCAGGATCGCGAATCACCTTAATGCGGACTTTTTCTACGTTGTAGCGGTTTTTATAGTAGCGGTTGTTATACCCCCACCAATCTTCACCGACGTGTTTGAATGTCACGCTCTTACCTTTCTTCACTTTATCAATGTAGTAAGGCGCCGCAGTTGGCTCAGATTTAAAGTTGAACTTTCTGACGAAGTTATCAGGCATGCCATCGTTATTTGCGTCCTTTTCTCCTTCAAAGAAGTGTTCCGGACGAGGCTGAAAACCATTACTCGGCATGTTAATCATAACCATGAGCGAGTCATGACTTTGAGCTACAGCAAGATTGACTTTGATCGTGTAGTCGTCAATTTTTTCAACACCAACAACGCTGTTCGTGAAGAAGTCGTTGTACCACGGGTCGATAATGTCTTTTGACGTGTAGTACTTCATCATAAAGACGTAATCATCTGCCGTAATTTTTTCACCATCTGACCACTCGGCCGTTTCATCAAGCTTAAAGAATACGGTTTTGTTGTCCTCTCCAAATGCCCATGACTTAGCAAGTTGGGGGATCCATTTACCAGTATTTGGATGACGCTGAGCAAGCTTTGGTGAACCATCCATTAAATATTGGCGCAAGCCGGAGTTCGCATCTGGACCAACACTTCGTAATGTCTGAGGAAAGCTCTGAATGTACGTACGATAAGTACCACCTCGTACCGCTTCTTCAGAGGCGAACAGAGGTTCATTGTTATTTGAAATCCATTCTATATCAGCAGGTAGCTCTGCCGCACTCAGTTGAAAACTGGCAGCGGTCAGTGTTGCAAGTACTGAAAATGGCAGTTTTTTAGTCATGTTTCTTCCTTGTTGTGTTTGCGATTAAGGTCGTAGCAAGGAAGACGGAGTGTGAAAGCTGCAAATAGAAAATACGCAGATAGGAAATAATAGGAGCGTAATATGAAGTGACTTCCTGCCAGCTTCTATATTAATTTCAAAGAGTTTCACTAGGTCATCCTAGACCTTACAACGCAGTGAATGCATCTTCGCCATAGTATTCTTTAGGCTTTTGTAACGCAAGTCATCAATAATACATGGTCGCATTTTCTATGCATCACAGTGAGTTATGTTACAAAAGTGTGATCGATACAGTACCAAGCCCTACTTTTCTCATAATAAACCGTAGAACCTTTATCCGAATAAGCTCCCCCCCCCCTACACCAATTAAAGCAAGCAAGTAAGTGAGCAGATATAACTGGTTAAAATGAGCATTTGCTTACTACGGTTGGTATTTTTATTAGATACAAAAAAGGTGAGGCATCACAGCCTCACCTTTCTTTATACAATACAAGACTGTGCTTACATACTAGACAAGCTATCATTGATCGATTTCAACACTGCAGCAGGATCCACAGCTTGAGTAATTGGACGCCCAATAACAAGATAATCAGAGCCTGAATGAATAGCCTCTACTGGTGTCATGATACGGCGCTGGTCACCTTGCTCAGAGCCGGCAGGTCGGATTCCTGGTGTAACTAACTTAAAGTCTTGACCCAGTTCGCTCTTAAGCAATGAAGACTCTTGAGCTGAACATACGACACCATCTAAACCAGCGTTTTTGGTCAATGTCGCCAGACGAATAACTTGATCCTGAGGCGCAATGTTCAAACCAATACCCGCTAAATCACTTTGTTCCATACTGGTTAGTACCGTTACTCCAATCAGAAGTGGGCGATCTTTACCGTATGGCTCAAGAATTTCACGTGATGCCGTCATCATGCGCTCACCACCGCTCGCATGCACATTCACCATCCAAACCCCTAATTCCGCGGCTGCGCGGACCGCCTTAGAACACGTATTTGGAATATCGTGAAATTTCAAATCCAGGAAGACTGAGAAACCACGTTTGTGGAGTTCACGTACGAAATCAGGACCAAATAGCGTAAACATTTCCTTGCCAACTTTTAGGCGACATGACGCAGGATCAATTCTATCTACAAACGCAAGTGCGTCTGCTTGGTTATCATAATCCAGTGCGACAATAACTTTTTGGTCGATCATTTCATCTCCTAACTATTTTGGTTCTTATTAAATAAAAAGTTAAAAAAATGCAGCGGACAGAAATTCTGCCAGCTGCATTAAAATTATTCACCATCCAATCCGCGGATTGGCTTGATCGTCCCCCACCCTTTACAGGACGGGCAGTGCCAATAAAGGGAATGAGTAGAAAACCCACACTTCCGGCATCGGTAGTGTGGTTTCACTTTTAACTGTTCACCCACCATCGCTTGTAGCGTCGATAGACTGTCCTTCGCGCGACCGTCTTCTGCTTCAGCAATGTGGTAGTCAATTAATCGATAAAAGCCCTTCATGGTTGGATTTTTCAGCAGCTGTTTGGTCAGCAGCTCTTGTGCAGCCCCTACGTTCTCGTGGTGAGCAACCAACTGAGCCAACATTAACTCGGCTGATACGCCTGCTTTCTTATCAATACAAGCTCGCAGAAACTCTACAAGTTCATCTTCCTGGCCCAAATGATGGTAGCACTCTGCAATGGTTGGTAAGACATCGCTGATAAAGTCTTTGTCTTGCTCAAGCACACCCGTTAGGTATTTTATCGTGTGTTTATAATCTTCAGACTCTAGATAAATTCGTCCCAAAGCAATACTCGCTCGAACACACTTTGGGTCTTCTGCTAGGGCTTTTTTAAAGTGCTGTATTGCCTTATTAGTATTACCATCGGCTTGGTCGAGCATGGCAATTTCACACCAAAAATGAGCAATATTCGCACGCATTCTGGAGCGTTTATTACCCAACTTAGCCAATTGATTGGCGTAATAAATTGCTTTTTCCCATTCACGTGTTTGTTGGTAAATGGTTACCAATTGCTGAAGGGCCGCTTCTTTGTAATCTGGCTCTTCGACTAACTGTTCGAAGATTTTCTCTGCACGATCGAGAAAACCAGAGACCATGTAATCTTTCGCCAACTGTTGAAGTGCAAGATTCTTTTGATCCAGTGTTAAGCCAGAGCGAGAAATGAGATTTTGGTGAATTCGGATTGCGCGGTCGACTTCGCCACGAGACCGGAACAAATTACCCAACGCAAGGTGAGTATCGATTGTCTCGTTATCAACTTGGAGCAATTCAATAAAGTGATCGACAGCCTTATCTGATTGGTCAGAGAGCAGCAGATTAAGACCCGTCATATACTGACGAGAGATTTGATGAGATTGCTTCTGCTTGTCTTGCTGAGCGCTGCGATGCCCCATATACCAGCCATACGCAGCAGCTATAGGCAACAACAAGAAGAGTAGTTCAAGCATTAAAGTTAAGCCTTATCCTTATGCCTGTTTTTCGATGGCTGGCTTATCAGCAGGTTTGTTTGCATCTGTAGGTTCGTACTTTTTCAGTTTTTTCTTTAAACGACGAACTTGTAGCTGAGTTTTCAGCTGGATACTACCAAAGATAACCCACGCTAAAGCAAAGCCAACCACAAATACCACACCTAATAGTGTAGATAAGTGGAACTCTCCTTTGGCTAGAAGATAGTTAAAAGTCACGAGCTCTTGGTTTTGGGAACCTAACGCCAATGCAATTAAAAAGAGAGCTAAAACAGCAACGATTTTTATAATTTTCATTTACATCACCCTTCTAGGAGTAAGTCGGTAAGATTATGCAGGAAAATGCTTCTTCAGACTACGTATATTAGCAATAATCTATACCCAAGTAACCTCAAGATGCTTAGTTTGTAGACACGCCTAGAAGTTAAAGTTACTTGGGTGTAGAAAGCTGCAAAGAAAACAGCCAGAATCAACAGCTCGCTTCGTAAACTGCTTGGATACATTACAAAAAAGACAAAAAAGCGGCATACACAAACGTATGCCGCTTTTTTCAAACTAATAAGAGTGCGTTAGCCAATATTTACACGCTCACGAAGCTCTTTACCAGGTTTGAAATGTGGAACGTATTTACCTTCCAATTCCACTTTATCGCCCGTTTTAGGGTTACGACCTACGCGAGGCTCGCGGTAATGAAGAGAAAAACTACCAAAGCCGCGGATCTCGATACGGTCACCGCTCTCTAGCGTAGAGGCCATGTGCTCTAAAATATCTTTTACAGCATCCTCTACCTCTTTCGCTGATAAGTGTGTTTGCTCAGCGCAGAGTCTTTCAATCAGTTCAGACTTAGTCATAGTTGCCCTCTTTGAGTATCTTTATCACTTATTATAGTAAGTAATACTAATTCCAACAAACACTTGCTGACAATTCTAGACAAATTTTATGCAAAATGCGCAATGAAGAAATGCCTTTTATTAAGATAGTTTACCGTCATTAGTATTACTACTTAAATATGCTCAAATATAAAAAAGGAGCCTTGCGGCTCCTTTTTTGCTTAAGCGAGTATATTATTCGCCTTTAGCAGCTTTGAAAGCGTCAGCCATTGCGTTACCGAATGCATTGTCATCTTGCTTGTTGATAGATGCCATTGCTTCTTGCTCGTCAGCTTCGTCTTTAGCTTTGATAGATAGGTTGATTACGCGGTTCTTACGGTCTACACCTGTGAACTTAGCTTCAACAACATCACCAGCGCTTAGGATTAGAGAAGCATCTTCTACGCGATCGCGAGATACTTCAGAAGCACGGATGTAACCTTCAACGCCTTCTGCGATTTCAACAGTAGCGCCTTTAGCGTCAACAGCAGTTACAGTAGCGTTAACTAGAACACCTTTCTTGTTGTCAGCAACGTAAGCATTGAATGGGTCGTTTTCCATTTGCTTGATGCCTAGAGAGATGCGCTCACGCTCAGCGTCTACTGCTAGAACAACTGCAGAGATCTCGTCGCCTTTCTTGTACTCACGTACAGCTTCTTCGCCAGCAACATTCCAAGAAATGTCAGATAGGTGAACTAGACCGTCGATGCCGCCTTCTAGACCGATGAAGATACCGAAGTCAGTGATAGACTTGATCTTACCAGTAACTTTGTCGCCTTTAGCTTGTGCTTCAGCGAATGACTGCCATGGGTTAGCTTTACACTGTTTCAGACCTAGAGAGATACGACGACGTTCTTCGTCGATTTCAAGAACCATAACCTCAACTTCGTCGCCAACATTAACAACTTTAGAAGGGTGGATGTTCTTGTTAGTCCAATCCATTTCTGAAACGTGAACTAGACCTTCAACGCCTTCTTCGATTTCAACGAAGCAGCCGTAGTCAGTTAGGTTAGTTACGCGACCAGTTAGTTTGTGACCTTCTGGGTAACGCTTAGCGATTGCTACCCATGGATCTTCGCCTAGTTGCTTAAGACCTAGTGATACGCGAGTACGCTCACGGTCGAACTTAAGAACTTTAACTTGGATCTCGTCACCAACGTTAACGATTTCAGATGGGTGCTTAACGCGCTTCCAAGCCATATCAGTGATATGTAGAAGACCGTCAACGCCACCTAGGTCAACGAACGCACCGTAGTCAGTAAGGTTCTTAACGATACCTTTAACTTCAGAACCTTCTTGTAGAGTTTCTAGAAGCTCGTCACGCTCAACGCTGTTTTCAGATTCGATAACAGCACGACGTGAAACAACTACGTTGTTACGTTTTTGGTCAAGTTTGATAACTTTGAACTCTAGCTCTTTGTTTTCTAGGTGAGCAGTGTCGCGGATTGGACGTACGTCTACTAGAGAGCCAGGAAGGAAAGCACGGATACCGTTTAGTTCAACAGTGAAACCGCCTTTAACTTTACCGTTGATGATACCAACAACAGTTTCAGCTTCTTCGTAAGCTTTCTCAAGTACGATCCAAGCTTCGTGACGCTTAGCTTTCTCACGAGAAAGTTGAGTTTCACCGAAACCATCTTCAACAGCGTCTAGAGCTACGTCTACTTCAGCGCCAACTTCAACTTCAAGTTCGCCAGCAGCGTTCTTGAACTGTTCAGCAGGGATAGCAGATTCAGACTTAAGACCAGCGTCAACAAGAACGAAACCGTTCTCGATAGCTACTACAGTACCTTTAACGATGCTGCCTTGTTGGAATTCTGTTTCGTTTAGAAACTCTTCAAAGAGTTGAGCAAAAGATTCAGTCATTTAGTTAATCTTCAATAAATTAAACTTCCACGGGTATCCTACCGCATGGGGTTATTAAATTCGCCAGTCATCATCCTTGCGACCAACGCTCTTAGTCTAGCCGAGTATCATTACTCAGCTAGCTTCGATTCGATATATTGTAGTGCCTTTTCTACTACTTCGTCGATAGTCATCGACGTAGAATCTAGCACAAGCGCATCCTCAGCAGGGCGTAATGGCGCCACTGGGCGGTTACGATCTCGGTCGTCACGCTCTTGGATCTCGCTTAAAAGGTCAGCAAATTTAACATCTAACCCTTTCTCTTGCAACTGTTTAAGGCGTCGATTTGCACGCTCTTCTGCGCTCGCATCAAGGAAGATTTTCGCTTGTGCACTTGGGAATACAATTGTGCCCATATCACGACCATCAGCCACTAGGCCCGGAGCGGCCTCAAATGCACGCTGACGACGTAATAATGCTTCACGAACACGTGGCAGAGCCGCAACTTTAGATGCTGCCATACCCGTTTCTTCTTTGCGAAGCTCCCCTGACACATCTTCGCCTTCTAGAACGACCTTAACTAAGTCACCCTCTGCGATAAATTGAACGTCTAGGTGTGTTGCCAGTGGGACAAGTGCGTCTTCTGACTCTGTGTCGACACCGTGGTGAATCGCAGCGAGTGCAAGTACACGATAAATTGCGCCAGAATCTAAGAGTTGGAAACCCAACTTTTTCGCCAGCAACATACATAAAGTGCCTTTACCTGCACCACTAGGTCCATCTACGGTTACAACCGGAGTTTGAGAGGACATGTTCTTCTCCACCTATAGTTTCTTTTCAGCAATTTGCTCGGTTTTCGAGGCGCGCATTATACGGGTAATCGCCCTTTGGAGCGAGGAAAAATGTCGTGTAAAGCATTACACCTAATGCGCAATTGGATTCATCAATAAACATAAGGTTCAACAAAAACGGCGAGAGCTTCCACCCTCGCCGTTTCAAATGTCATGATCTTAGGTTCGATTAAACAATCGGTTTTTGACCACGCTCAGCTAACTTTAAGATCACGCTGTCAGCAACTTTGCCCGCGACACCTGCTAGCTTGTCTGCCAGTTTTTTCTTCTGTACATAATGCACAGAAAGTACGGTTTTATCTTTGCATGCCGCAACAACGATATCATCAGATGTACTAATATCATCCACCAAACCAAGCTCTTTCGCTTGTGTACCGAACCAGTGCTCACCTGTGGCTACTTTGTCTAGGTCCAAACTAGGACGACGCTCACGGATGAAGTCTTTAAACAAGACATGTGTTTCTTCAAGCTCTTGCTTAAACTTATCGCGCGCTTTATCGGTATTCTCACCAAACATCGTTAGCGTGCGTTTATATTCACCCGCGGTTAGTTGTTCGTACTCAATGTCATGTTTCTTCAACAGTTTGTTGAAGTTAGGAATTTGTGCGATAACGCCAATAGAACCCACAATTGCAAATGGTGCAGAAACAATCTTATCTGCTACACATGCCATCATGTAACCGCCACTTGCCGCAACTTTGTCTACAGAGATAGTCAGAGGAAGACCCGCAGCTTTAATTCGGTCCAGTTGAGAAGAGGCAAGGCCGTAGCCATGAACCATACCACCGCCAGATTCTAAACGAAGTAATACTTCATCACCTTCACGTGCGACAGCCAAAATAGCAGTGATCTCTTCACGTAGAGACGCGACTTCTTTTGCATCTATGCTACCGTTAAAATCAAGAACAAATAGGTGTGGTTCACGCTTGCTATCTAATGAACCGTCTTTGCTCGCTTGTTTGATTTCTTTCTCGCGAGATTTGTTCTTCTCTTTTTCTTCTTTTTTGACGGCTTTATCTCGAGCCTTGATGAAAGCATCGTCATGCAAATGATGCTCTAACTGTTCAACAGATTGTTTGTGTTGCTCTGAAAGGTTGGTAATCTCTAACTCCCCTTTCGCCGCACCCGATTTGCTACCAGCCGATTTTGCAATAATGAGCAGAACAATTATCGCAGCAACCACCGTTATAATTTTGGCCAGAAACAGACCATAATCTAATAAAAATTCCAACGAGAGCTCCTTTATCTCATTTCAGATGACGTTAGTATGTTACGCAGAAACATCAGCGAGAAGGCAGCGCGGTTTGTAACCACTTGTTCTGATTGATAGCATACCTAACGAAAGTTCTGGAATTGGTATAACACATGAATTGGTGTATTGTAACCATCTTGTCACGATTACCAAGATTTTCCATTGAGAAACAGGCGTTTTTTAGCGTCAATTAACTATCATGGACCCTCTTACAATAATAAGGATTTATCGCCGTGAACTACTCCGTTTCAGCTGATGCTCTAAAAGGTAAAGTCATTCTTGTTACTGGCGCTGGTAATGGCATCGGCCGTCAAGCCGCGCTTTCTTATGCCGAGCACGGTGCAACTGTTATTCTCTTGGGTAGAAATGTGCAAAACCTTGAATCTATCTATGATGAGATTGAAGCAGCTGGCTACCCACAAGCTGCTATCATTCCTCTGGATCTCAAGGGAGCAACTAAGCAAAATTACATTGATATGGCAGAGACAATCGAAGGACAGTTTGGTCGTTTGGATGGCCTATTACACAACGCAGGTGTCTTGAGTTCGCTGTGTCCATTTGATCAAATCAAAGAGGAAGACTTCGACGATATCATGCAGATCAACGTGAAAGCAGAAGTGTTAATGACTCAAGCACTACTGCCTGTGATGCGTAAATCAGAAGCTGGGCGTATTATATTTACCTCTTCGACTGTCGGCCACTCTGGTCGCGCTTTCTGGGGGCCATACGCTATCTCTAAATTTGCCGTAGAAGGCATGATGCAAGTTTTGGCTGACGAGCTGAGTGATACGCCGATCCGTGTTAACGCAATTAACCCTGGTGCCACTCGTACTCGCATGCGTGAAAAAGCATACCCGGGTGAAGATGCAAATACTCTCAAAACGCCATTGGATATCATGCCGCTATATTTGCACTTAATGGATCCAGCGGTTACCGATGTGAATGGTCAGTGCATCGACGCTCAACCGAAGCGTAAATAACGAATTCAGGTTACCTCACATAATCGATTGAAAAGGCAGCAAACGCTGCCTTTTTTCATTTCTCTCTTCATAAAAATCTTGCGACTTTCTGCCATAGAAATATACTGTATATATATACAGGTATTTATTATGCACGATATTATTCAGCACTTAAAAAGCCAGCACCTTGTTTGGCAAGCAAATTTAACGAAAACAGATCCTCAGCAGTTGCGGACTAGTTCCGGGTTTTCTGAATTAGATGATTTGCTCGGCGGAGGCTTTCCACCTCATGGCGTAGTGGAGATGGAATCTATTGGTAGTATTGGTGAATTGCGTTTGCTCGCTCCTTATTTAAAAGCCACTCAGACCAATGGTGTGACTGCATTTATTCAACCTCCCGCGTTAGTGAATTCTCTGTTCTTACACTACATCGGTTTGGATATAAACCAAGTGTGGGTCGTTAATCCAGCTCACCCCAAAGATGCTCTTTGGGCTGCAGAACAATGTCTGAAAAGTGGGGTATGCAGTAATGTTTTATTATGGCAAGAAGAGCTTGAAATACATCAAGTGAAACGCTTACAGGTAGCGAGTGAACAAGGCACTTGTCCTCTATTTATGCTCAAGCCTAATATGACCAACCGCTTGTCTTTACCTGTGTCATTAAGCCTAAAGCTGCAAGGTAATGTACAAGGCGTCAGAGTGGAAGTTCTCAAGCGAAAAGGCGGTTGGAGCAAAGGCAGTGTCGATATCAGTTTCCAACACCACTACCCACAACTGGTAATGCCAAGCACGACTCACATTCCATCAACGGTGGTCAATTTCCCATTGGTGAACCAAGGTTAGTAATATGGCTTTATGGATTTACTTGCACTTCCCTCGCCTACAGCTAGATGCACTCTTTGGTGATAACCAAAATCAACCCGTGGTGATTGTAGAAAGCCAACGTTGCCAGATTCTTCAATACAACGAGATTGCCGAGCAACAAGGTATTAAGCCTGGTATGGGCTTAGGCAGTGCTGCGTCCTTGTGTCGAGATTTACAAGTGCATCCTTATCATCCACAAACCGAATTAAATAAATTACAAGAGGTAGCTCAGTGGTTGTATTTGATCACATCTGACGTTGTGTTGATGCCAAACCAAGGTATTTTGCTGCGTGCCACACCGATGCTCACCCTATATGAAGGGTTGGACAATTACTGGAATAAAGTCAGTAATCACTTAACTAAACTGCAGTTAAGCTTTCAATTTGGTTGTGGTTTTTCACCTCTGTCGGCCAAGTTAATGGCATTGGCAGGAGCGAATGTGCTTAGTGACGACAAATCTCTTATCGAACAAATGTTATTCCCATTACCTCTGCCTCTAACCGATTTATCGATCTCTATGGTTGAAAAGCTGCACCGCGTAGGCGTTACTTCCTTAAAAGGGTTACTTGAACTGCCATTGCAAGACATCGCACGACGCTTTGATATCGATTTGGTGAACTACGTTGGTCGACTGACTGGGCAGTTCAAGCATCCTGTAGACTTTTATCACCCGACCGAATCCTTCCAAGTTTATTTAGAGCTGTTATTTGAGCTCGAAAACGTCCAGTGGATTGAAAAGCCGCTGGCCAAGTTACTTCGTCAACTCGAAACCTTTCTTAAATTAAGAGATAAGGTCGCTTTTGAGCTGTGTTTAACACTCCACCAGCGTGAGAAACAAGAGCAACACCTTCAACTCACTTCTGCGCAAGGTGATTACCTATGTCAGCGTTGGCAGCAGTTAGCGAGTTTAAGCTTAGAGTCACTCTCGCTCAATGGCCCAGTCACAGGGCTAACGTTAAAAGTCGTCCGTAAAGGTGAGCCTCTTAGTGCATCACGCGATCTCTTTGCTGGGCAAAAAGGGAACATGAATGCTTTAGAACTGCTCTCTTTACTGCAAGCTAAATTGGGGAAAAGTGCCGTGTTAAAACCCAACATCGCTTGTGATCCTAGACCAGAAAAGGCCAGTCAATATCGCCCTGCTGATGCTCCAGATGAAAAGGAGCACGCCATACCATCCATACTACGCCCCGCAATGCAATTGCCCACTCCCATTGCATTGCAAGAGCAAGTCTCTTTGGTCCACGGACCTGAGCGAATCGTTTCTGGATGGTGGGATGGTGATGAGATCATGCGTGATTACTACATTGCACACACCAAGCAAGGCCGCTGGTTATGGATATTTCGCGATCAGCACAAGCACTGGTTTCTTCATGGCTATTTTTGTTAAATCGACAGTAATTTTTGTTGGGTCATTATGAGTTACGCGGAACTATTTTGTCAGTCTAACTTCTCTTTTTTGACTGGGGCTTCTCATGCAGAAGAGCTTGTACTCCAAGCTGCTTTCTATCGCTACCAAGCTCTAGCTATAACGGATGAATGTTCGGTCGCGGGCGTTGTCAAAGCCCATGCGACCATCGAACAACATAAACTCGATATCAAACAAATCGTTGGAAGTATGTTTTGGTTAAATGATGAATGCCAAATCGTACTGCTTTGCCCTTGTCGCAAGGCTTATGCCGAGTTGTGTCGTATCATCACAAACGCAAGAAGACGAAGTGGAAAAGGCAACTATCAACTGTTCGAATGGGATTTGATGTCGATTCGACATTGCTTGATATTGTGGCTGCCCACACATCAAGAGAGTGACCACTATTGGGGACGCTGGCTCAATCAACACCACGCTAATCGTTTGTGGGTAGCGATTCAGCGCCATTTGAGTAACAACGATACTGAGTACATTGCGCACTGCGAGCAGTTAGCACATGAATTTCAATTACCTATAACTGCCTGCGGAGGCGTTCTCATGCATGATGTTGAACGCTTGCCATTACAGCATGTACTTACCGCTATAAAGCATGGGTGTAGCGTCGATAAACTCGGTTTTGATCGTATTTCGAATACAGAACGAGCACTTCGTCCTTTTAAAAAACTGGTTCGGATTTACAAACCAGAATGGCTGGAAGAAAGTACTTACATCGCCGATTTATGCGAGTTTAAGCTCTCCGATTTAAAATACGAATATCCTACCGAGCTGATCCCAGATGGTTATACACCCGACTCTTACTTACGTATGTTAGTCGAGCGTGGTAAAAAGCTGCGTTTTCCTGAAGGCGTGCCAGCAGAAGTCAATCAAACCATCGAGAATGAACTTGCGCTTATTCAAGAGCTGAAATACCACTACTACTTCCTTACCATCCACGACATCGTAATGTTCGCGAAACAACAAGGCATTCTTTACCAAGGTCGAGGTTCCGCCGCAAACTCTGTGGTGTGCTATTGCCTGGAAATTACCGCCGTTGACCCTCGACAAATCGCAGTCTTATTCGAACGATTTATCAGTAAAGAACGTAAGGAACCGCCGGATATTGATGTGGACTTTGAACACGAGCGCCGTGAAGAGGTTATCCAATATATTTACAAAAAATATGGCCGTGAGCGTGCAGCACTTGCTGCAACAGTGATCAGCTATCGCTTTAAAAGTGCCGTGCGTGAAGTCGGTAAAGCGCTAGGGATTGAAGAGACCCAATTAGATTTTTTCATTAAGAACGTTAATCGCCGAGATCGCAGCCAAGGCTGGCAAGCTCAAATTATTGAACTTGGCCTACAACCAGAATCTCTCAAAGGGCAGCAGTTTATCCAATTGGTCAACGAGATCATTGGCTTCCCACGCCACTTATCTCAGCACGTGGGTGGCTTTGTAATTTCATCTGGCCCTTTATATGAGTTGGTACCAGTTGAAAATGCCTCGATGGAAGATCGCACTATCATTCAATGGGATAAAGACGATTTAGAAAGCTTGAAGCTACTAAAAGTCGATGTGCTCGCACTCGGCATGTTAAACGCCATCAGAAAGTGCTTTCAACTAGTCGAGAAACATCACCAGCGATCCCTCTCTATTTCCGAGATCACTCGCCGACAAGATGATCCACACGTGTACCGCATGATCCAAAAAGCTGACACGATAGGCGTATTCCAAATAGAATCTCGTGCACAAATGAGCATGCTTCCTCGCCTAAAGCCTGCTTGTTATTACGACTTAGTGATTCAAATTGCGATTGTTCGTCCAGGCCCTATTCAGGGTGATATGGTGCATCCTTTTTTAAAACGGCGTGATCACAAAGAGCCAGTCAGTTATCCATCGGAAGAAGTAAAAAGCGTTCTTGAGCGGACTATGGGCGTCCCTATTTTCCAAGAGCAAGTCATCAAGTTAGCCATGGTAGCCGCAGGGTTTAGCGGTGGCGAGGCCGATCAACTCCGTAGAGCGATGGCATCATGGAAGAAGAATGGCGATCTCGCTAAATTCAGACCAAAACTGATCAATGGTATGCAAGATAGAGGTTATGACTTAGCGTTTGCTGAGCGCATTTTCGATCAGATTTGCGGCTTTGGTGAGTACGGCTTCCCTGAAAGTCATTCAGCGTCTTTCGCAGTGCTGGCATATTGTTCTGCATGGTTAAAATATTATTACCCAGCAGAATTTTACACTGCACTGTTGAACAGCCAACCAATGGGATTTTATAGCCCATCGCAATTAGTACAAGATGCTCGCCGACATGGAGTCGAAGTATTGCCGGTGTGCGTCAATCATTCAAAATATCAGCATCATCTCGTCTCACGCCCGAATGGCAGGCTCGGCGTGCAACTTGGTTTTCGCTTGGTGAAAGGCTTTAACGCAGAAAGTGCGCAAAGGCTTATTGAGCGCAAACCACTTAATGGTTACCGCTCGATTCAAGAAGTAAAGCAGATATTAAGAAGCCGAAGTGACATTGAATTATTGGCTTCAGCCAATGCATTTCAGATCCTATCGGGGAATCGTTATAACGCACGCTGGGCAGCAATGGATTCCTTATCTGACCTACCATTGTTTCACAAGGTCGAAGAACCCAGTGTTAGCTACCAAACTCAGCCCTCAGAATATGAAAATTTAATTGAGGATTACGCGAGCACGGGACTATCTCTTAGCCGCCACCCGATTAAATTATTAGAAGAAACGGGCAAACTCCCTCATTTTACCCGCATGAGGCAACTGGCAGAGAAACCGCATAGGTCATTGGTCACAGTGGTAGGCGTGGTAACGGGAAGACAATCTCCAGGCACCGCCGCTGGCGTGACATTTTTTACGTTAGAAGATGACACAGGCAACATTAATGTGGTCGTTTGGCAAGCGACAGCACGAGCCCAAAAGCAAGCGTATTTAGGCGCTAAAGTATTAATGGTGAAAGGCATTCTTGAAAGAGAGGGAGAAGTCACGCACGTTATTGCTGGCAAGTTGATTGATTGCACGCACTATTTGAATAATCTACAAAGTAAATCTCGCGACTTTCATTAGTACAGAGATATTAATAAGCGAGGGGTTAAAAATCAGAGGGAGAGCTGCTCCCCCTCTGATTTCACTATATCTAATCATGCACTTTTAGAAAGCATCTGGCGTAATCGGTCTTGAGCAACTTCAACCAACAGATCTGGTTGGAATTTAGAGATAAAACGATCACAACCTACTTTTTGTACCATGGCTTCATTAAAGCTGCCGCTCAGAGAGGTGTTCAACGTAATAAACAACTTAGACATACGTGGATCTTGGCGCACTTCATGAGTCAGTTTATAACCGTCCATTTCAGGCATTTCAGCATCCGTAATCATCATCAACAGCTCTTTTTCTACGTCTTTCCCTTCATCACACCAGCGCTTTAAAACTGTTAGCGCTTCTAGTCCGTCACGACACTCGATGATATTCATACCCAATTGAGAAAGCGTATCGCGAACTTGATTACGAGCTGTAGATGAATCATCCACAATCAGAACATTACGCCCGACCATTGCTTGGGCAAGTTCTTGATCGAGAATGTCCTCCGAAATAGTCACGTCGTAATGCACGATCTCTGCTAAAACTTTTTCAACGTCAATAATTTCGACAATTTGAGAGGCATCCCCCTCTTTGATTTGCGTGATAGCTGTGAGGTAATTCGAGCGACCAGACGTGGAAGGAGGCGGCTGAATTTCAGTCCATGCCGTATTAATAATATTTTTAACCGGACCGACTAAGAAGCCCTGCACCGTACGGTTGTACTCTGTCACGATCAAATTTTCTTCTTCCGCTTCACCACGCAAAGCTGGGAAACCTATTGCGCCACGCAAATCAATCACTGGCACCGCTTCACCTCGTAAAGAAGCGACCCCACGAATGTTGTAGTGTGAGCCAGGAAGCTTGGTTAACGGTGGCAGCTTGATGACCTCTTTCACTTTGAACACATTAATCGCAAATAATTGGCGACTATTTAAAGTGAACAGCAGAAGCTCTAGTCGGTTTTCACCAACCAAGTTCGTACGCTGGTCAACCGTATTTAACACTCCGGACATACTACTACCTAAATTATGGATAATTCTTATTTTTACTCGAAATCAATACAGACACATCAAGGTTCTAAACCCAAATAACCTTAAGATATTTGTTTTTCGAGCATGGCTTGAAAGTACAACGGTTTCAGCGCATTACTTCCCTTCTATTTGTATCAGACACAAAGTCACTCTACACATTGAAAGCCATTTGGGTTTATTTACTTGAGCTTTTTAGGAAATTACATGAATGGCGCAGATATAGCAATGCAGCACAACTCAAATTCACCTTCTAATAATAGGCGATCAAAAAGGGTGAGCCGTTAAGCCTCACCCTAAATCATCTAAAAATATATAGGCTCGACACCTAAGCACTTCATCATGTTTGAAGCAATTAGCCTTCCACAACCTTCATCAATAACTGACCATCGTACAACGCTTGCTTGATCAACGCGGCACCAGGCATTGTTGCTTGCTTATAGAAACGAGATTCCACCAGCTCAAGATCTTGGTGATAAACCGGTAAACTCTGCTCTTCGATACAGCGACGCACCGCAGGATAAAGTACATCTTTTGCTTGGTTAATCACACCACCGATCAAGATCTTCTCAGGGTTAAATAAGTTGATCACAATAGCAATTGCGGAACCTAAGTAGCGTCCAAGCTTTTCAATCACATCAACTGCCAACGGATCACCGTTCGCTGCCGCTTCACAAATGCTCTCAATACTCATTTCTTCTTGTTCAGCAAGAATAGAGTCTTCGCCATCAGCAATTCTTCTTACGGCTTCTTCACGAATCGCTTGAGAACTGGCAACGGTTTCCAAACAACCAATGTTGCCACAATGACAACGTTTTCCATTTGGGTCGATTTGAATATGTCCAAGCTCACCAATGTTACCGTGACGGCCTTGCAAAACGCGCCCATCCAGAATGATGCCGGCACCTAAACCATGGTGAATAGAGATAAGAACAGAGTTGTCATTGTCTTGAGAATGGCCGAAAAGCTTTTCTGCTAATGCCCAAGCTCGCGTGTCATTGGCAATGAAAACTGGCAAGCCTGTTGCTTTATATATCTCTGGTCCAAGAGCAAGATTTTCGACGTTGTAATGAGGCATTTGCAGCACGACACCTTGCTCTGAATTCACAAGGCCAGGCAGCGTAATTGCAATACTGGTAACACGGTCAAGTTGATCCGCGTAAGTTTGGAAGAATTCATCAATTTCGTAGAGCAGACGCTCAAGCACATCGTCTTGGTCACGTTCGTGTATCTCGATTTTAGTATCGATCAACACATCGCCACCTAGCTCATGCAGAGCAATAGTTAAATAACCTCGCCCCAAACGCATTGACAGAAATTGCCACCCTTCGTTGTTGACCTGCAAACCGACGGCAGGTCGACCACGACTCGTCGCTTCTTGTACTGTGGTTTCATGAATCAAGTGCGCTTCAATTAATTCTCGAGTGATTTTGGTGATACTGGCAGGAGCAAGCTCACTCTGCTTGGACAAATCAATTCGAGAAATAGGACCTTTTAGGTCAATTAGTTTATATACACGACCAGCATTGACCTGTTTGATATGATCAATATGGCCCGGTTGAGCCATGTACATCTTGCACTCCGAAATTCTATAACGAGACAATTTTTTTACTTTGCGAACTAATTGTGAAGTGAATTAATAAATCCCCGTGACAAGCATCACGTATAAACCTGTTTGTTTGTGTATTCAATCAAATAACGAAGAATCTACTCCTGTTAAATTGTTTGAAAAATAACTTATTTTTATTCACTAAATTATGAAGCAACTCCTGTTACAACAGCGCATTCTCATCAATAGGAGCTGAAGCCTATGGAATATCTGTCTGTTTTACCGGGATTACTCTTAATGTAAACATTCTGTGCATATACTTATACTCAAGCAGCTTTAAGGTGTGGGCTCAGCAACGAGGCAGACCTTGAGAGCGATTGAGGAAAGTAAGGATAGAGTTCAAGTTACCTTTACACATACATTCATCGGAGAATCTATGACTTCCAAACTAAGACGAACAAAAATTGTCACCACGCTTGGTCCTTCAACGGATAAGGACAATGTACTTGAGGAGATCATCAAAGCCGGTGCAAACGTTGTCCGTATGAATTTCTCACATGGAACCAGTGAAGACCACATTCAACGCGCCAAAAAAGTCCGTACCATTGCGGCAAAGCTTGGGCGTCAAGTTGCTATCCTCGGCGACTTGCAAGGCCCTAAAATCCGCGTATCGACCTTTAAAGATGGCCAAGTCATGTTAAATGTGGGCGATAAATTCACATTAGACAGTGATTTACCAAAAGGTGAAGGCAACCAAGAGTCCGTAGGGCTAGATTATAAAGAACTGCCGCAAGATGTTTCACCAAACGACATTCTGTTACTCGATGATGGACGCGTTCAACTGCAAGTCACCAGCGTCGAAGGCAATAAAGTTCATACCCGTGTGATTGTTGGTGGTCCACTATCTAATAATAAAGGGATCAACAAAAAAGGCGGCGGATTGTCAGCCGATGCGCTCACAGAGAAAGATAAAGCCGACATTCTTACCGCCGCAGAAATTCAAGTGGACTACCTTGCTATTTCGTTCCCACGTAACGGCGAAGACATGCATTACGCTCGACGCCTAGCCAGAGATGCAGGCCTTGAAGCCATGTTGGTGGCTAAAGTCGAACGAGCAGAAACCGTCGCGACTAATGAGTCTATTGACGATATTATTCTCGCATCCGATGTGGTGATGGTTGCGCGTGGCGATCTGGGTGTAGAAATCGGCGATCCTGAACTTATTGGCGTCCAGAAAAAACTGATTCGCCGCGCACGCAGTTTAAACCGCATCGTAATTACTGCGACACAAATGATGGAGTCCATGATTACTAGCCCGATGCCGACGCGTGCTGAAGTGATGGACGTGGCCAATGCGGTTCTAGACGGCACTGACGCTGTGATGCTGTCTGGAGAGACCGCAGCAGGTAAATACCCTGTAGAAACGGTCAAATCCATGGCCGAGGTATGTGTGGGCGCAGAAAAGATGTCTGAGGCAAGCCTATCCACTTATCGCTTAGATCGCACCTTCGAAACCGCTGAAGAAACCATCGCAATGGCAACCATGTACTCTGCGAATCACATGGAAGGAATTAAAGCGATGATCTCGTTAACAGAATCTGGCAGGACTGCGTTGATGATGTCTCGCTTAAGCTCTGGCTTACCAATATTTGCCTTATCACGTAATGAATCAACGCTCAATCGAGCTGCACTATACCGAGGCGTGACACCGGTATATTTCGAGTCAAAAAGTGATGCAGGTTTACCGACAGCTCAAGCTGCGATTGCCAGCCTTAAAGAACAAGGGTTCTTGCACAAGGGTGATTTAGTCATGATCACTCAAGGCGATGTAATGGATGTCGTTGGTTCAACCAACTGCATGAGAATTCTGCAAGCATAACCTTTATACCTAACCCGATTAACCACAGAGATTAGGTACGCACACGAATGAGGCTCCGAAAACGGAGCCTCATTTATTTACACTTCACTTTGTATTTAGCTTATGTCGTTAATACAAAAGGTTATGCACTCTCTCTGCCATCAATTTCAATATTCAGTTGGTCATAGAGTTGAACCAGATTAAACCCCGCCTGAAGTCCGAGTTGATAATCATGCTCTAGTGATTCTTGGTCACTTAACAAAGAAGAAGAACGAAGCCCCTCTTTAGGCGCGATTTGTAAAATGAAAGTATCGTCAGGTGGAGCAGATATAAAGGCCTGAGTGAGCTCAAATGTTTGATAGTGAATCATCAGCATGTCGGCTAAACCTGAGTCAAAATTCTCACCGATTAAATGGCTTAAACGATACAAATTATCAGCACCGAACAACCAACGGCCTCCATTCAATAGCATTTTTCCGGCAAGCTTCGATTGATGGGCGGCATTAATTTTTTGTTGGAAGAACGAAGCCCAATCCAACTTCCATCGATTCACTTTTTGCTGCCATGATTGCTGCACCGAATTAATAGACTCTCGATACCACTCGACAGGCACATCCCCTACTTCACTTTGCGCTCTCGCTTCAATCTCCGAGAACGGTTCTGTTCGGATGACAATAATGTTGCGAGCATTCTGACGCCACGCTTCTTGAACAGGGATAGAAGCCGACACACCACCATCAACAAACTTATTGCCATTAACGTCGACAGGTCCGTGGTACAACTTAGGAATCGCGCATGTTGCTAACATGGTGTTAAACCACGTGTCACCCAAGATTGGTAAATATTGATCCGATAGCGTCTCTACATTTGTTACCGCTGCAAACGCACCTCGTCCTCCTAGTGCACTGCGGCCTAAATCAAGATCAAGCTTGTAAGGGAAATCTTGAATCCGCTCTAACGCCCACTCTAAACCCAAGTACTGCTGCTTTCGAATATAACGAAACAGATTAAAAAATTCAGGAGACGTTGTCAGCTCGGTAATAAAAGCTTTGCCCATACCGTGTTGACGACATAAGTAAGAGCATAAATTGAGTGCCCCAGCAGAGGTACCGTAGAATTCATCGAAAGGATCAAAGTTGGAAAGTAAAAATGCGTCTAATACGCCAGCGGTAAAAATCCCTCTCTGCCCTCCACCTTGCGTGACTAAAGCAGTTTTTCCATGCCTGAAATGCTCATAAACTTTAACATCAAGCTCAGTATGGCTTTCTGTGATTATACCGCTGTTACGTATCATAGGCTCACGCCATTTTGTTAAAACACTTGGTAAAAGTAGTTATCTTAAGCCGTTGTAATCGCAATGATACCAAACGACAAAAGTACTGCAAAAACAGTCACCACGATGATTAATGCGGATTTTAGATCGTGTTCCATAAACACCTCCTTAATATGTAACAAATTAATAACACCAGTGTGAAATATGTTCAAGATTTGCTTAATTTAGTCGCGCAATTTTGACTAACCCATCACAATTAGCTTAGTCATAATAAGGAGATAGGACATGAACCAAAAACTCAGCTGGCTGGTAGGAAGCATACTGCTCAGCACCGCGGTAAGTGCACAAGCCAATATTATCGTTACTCCATTCATAGGCTATACAGGTGGCGGTCAAGTAGAAGACGAAGGTGGCAATACATACGACCTCGATCCCGCAGTGAACTACGCACTTTCAATCGAGACGCCTTTTGAGAAAGGAAGAATTGGATTATTTTACTCCAACCAATCAACAGAACTTGAAAAGTTATCAAATTCGGCAGATATCCATTACCTGCAATTTCAAAGCAGCATGTACTACCCTGTTGCAGAAAACTGGCAAACCTATATTGGTGTTGGCTTGGGAGCCTCTTACACCGATGTTGATTGGGTAGACAAAAAATACGGATTTTCGGCGAGCGCTTTTGCAGGGCTGGAATATGAGTTTTCAAAGAACTTTGCGTTGACAGCCCAATTAAGATGGTTGGGAACGGTCGTTGATAACGATACCTCTGGAGCCTGCACCCTACCTAATGACGGCTCAAACTGCATCATTAAGTTCGATACCGATTGGATGAACCAATTCCAATCAAATATTGGTTTTAGTTTCCGTTTCTAATTTTTTGTACACTTCACTTCGTAGGACTCGCCACAAAGAGTGCTGGGCGAGTCCTACACAAAGCAGATAGAAAATATCATCTAAACATCATCGCTTAGAAAAGTAACGGAGCATTCTCTAGCGGGGTGCGCAAAAGATAGCCGTACGCCCTAGTTCATCAAAATAGTTTTAAACACCAAGTCGATTATTGGATTCTAGTCATTTGTTCCATACAACCAACTAATCCCCCACACAAAACCATAATCAAACTCAAATTTAACAAGATTAAAACCAGACAACGCACCTGAGTTAACATTTAGATTCTATTGCGCTAAGTATTATTAGAAGTTAGTCTGATTAGTGAAAACAGATAAATATTTCAGTTTTATCAAACACACATCAAAACTTTAAGATTAATAATCTACTTTCTCTCACAGTAACCAGAATATAGCTCTATAAAATTATAATAAGCTAGAATTAAGGATAGAAAAGCTGATGGATAACAGCGGTCCTTTCTTCCAACGGTTTGCGCAAATATTACTGTGTTACGGAGAGAGCTTCATTCCTCAGGGAGTCGTATAGGAGTCAAATATGAAGCGAGAACAATGGGGATCCCGAGCGGGATTCATCTTAGCAGCAGTCGGGTCTGCTATCGGTTTGGGAAACATTTGGCGTTTTCCATACATGGCCTATGAAAACGGTGGCGGCGCATTTTTTATTCCTTACATTTTCGCCATGATCACGGCCGGTATTCCATTTATGATCCTTGAGTTCAGTATGGGACAAAAGTACCGAGGCTCAGCACCAAAAACGCTAGCGAAAATTCATTCTAAATTTGAATGGCTTGGCTGGTTCCAAGTTGGTGTTGCAGCAGTTATCGCCGTTTACTATGTTGCAGTTATCGGTTGGTCAATTTCTTACTTTGGGTTGTCGTTCACTCAAGGTTGGGGAACCGATACAAACGCATTTTTCTTTAGTGAGTACCTAAAGTTAGGTGATAACTCACCAACAGACTTAGGCAGTATTCAATGGAAAATTGCCTTATCTATGGTGATTGCTTGGGCTATTACTTACACCGCCATTGCCAAAGGCGTGAAATCAGGGATTGAGCGCGCATCTAAAATCATGATGCCAATACTATTCTTGATGGTGATTTTTTTAATCGGACGTATGGTTTTCTTGCCAGGAGCTTTGGATGGCGTTAACTACATGTTTGAACCCGATTTCAGCAAAATTTGGGATGTGAAAGTATGGGCAGCTGCGTACGGTCAGATCTTCTTTACCCTAAGCATCGGCTTCGCGATCATGCTGGCTTACTCTAGTTATCTGCCAGAAAAATCAGACATCACGAATAACGCGTTTATGACCGTGTTGATCAACTGTGGCTTCTCCATCCTAGCAGGTATTATGATCTTCTCTGTCTTGGGTTACATGGCTCAAGAACAAGGTAAACCGCTAACAGAAGTGGTATCTGCAGGCGTTGGCCTTGCTTTTGTTACTTTACCTGCGGCAATTAACTTATTACCCGCACCATATATTCTTGGTCCTCTGTTCTTCTTTGCACTGGTGGTTGCTGGTCTAAGTTCGCACATTTCTATCATGGAAGCCGTAACATCCGCCATCATCGATAAGCTAAAGTGGAGCCGAAAAAAAGCTGCAAACGTTGTAATCGGAACTGGTTTTGTGGTTTCTATTGCGTTCGCAACAAATGGCGGTCTATTGCTGCTAGACCTAGTAGACCACTTCGCAAACAACGTTGGCATTATGGTAGGCGGCTTGGTTGAGATTGTATTGATGGCGTGGCTATTGAAACGCGTGCCTGAAGTGCGTAATTACGTAAATGAGCGCTCTGATTTCTCTATTGGTCAATGGTTTGAGATCTGTTTACGCTTCGTAACACCGATTATTCTCGCCATTATCTTAGCAACTAAGCTTTATGCTTTATTTACTGAAGGCTACGGTGGTTATGATCTAACTGTAGGCTGGGCACTTATCGCCGCACTATTTATCTTTGGTCTAGTGATTAACGCAGTAAATCGCAAGGAGACAGCGAAATGACAATCAGCGCAATTATTATGATGGTTATTGGTTTAGGTATCACTTGGGGCGGCGCTGCCGTTTGTATCAAGCGAGCCATGGATAAACAATAGCAGTATTGCATTCCAAACATAAAAAACGCCGGTATTTACCGGCGTTTTTTATGTTTCTTTTATTCTAGAAACTGTATTTGATGCCAACGGCACCACCAAGTTGTAAGTCAGCACCTTTGTAAAGATCTAGCTCTGGGTGTATTTGACCATAAAGATCCCAGCCGCGTGATAAATCCCAGTTCACACCGAGAGGTACACGCACGCCAAACTCATCATCCCATTCATACCAACCACCAACGCCAACATACCAAGTCACAGGCATGTTTTGATCGAATGTTCCACGTTTAGCGATGTAATCAAACGCCATACCATCGTTACCGATAATGCCGCGATACTTATTATCTAACTCAACAACAACACTCAACTGTTGATCGACAGCCATACCAACAGACAAGTTTGTTGGCTCATTTGCCGCCATTGCGGTACTAGAAACTAGTCCTGCTAATAAAATTAATTTGCTCTTCATACACGTTATCAATTATTAAAAAAACATCATGCGTTATTCAAACATAGTGGTGTTTCAATATGTCAACGATGAGTAAGCGCGATGTATGAAAAGACTGGCAAAAGTAAAGATGAGTTTAGGATCACACTCAGAAAGCACTTTTAGCAATGGGAGAGGAACTAAAAAAGGAGGCCGAAGCCTCCTTTTATTCATTGTTATGAATGACGGTGATTAGCCGTGGTTACGGATCCACTCATCCATTTCAGTTTTTAGGTTGTCAGACTTAGTACCGAAGATAGCCTGTACACCACCTGCAACAACTACAACACCAGCAGCGCCAAGTTGTTTCAGTTTGTCTTGGTCAACAGCTGCTGTATCTGCAACCGCGACACGTAGGCGAGTGATACATGCGTCTAGACCAGTAATGTTAGCTTTACCACCGAACGCTGCAACCAGTTCACCACCCATGTCAGAGCCAGAAGTTGCTGCCGCACTTTCTGTTTCATCTTCACGACCAGGAGTTTTTAGGTCAAGTGCTGTGATTACGCCACGGAACACTACGTAGTAAATCACTGCGTATACTAAACCAACAGCAATCATTAGCCCCATCTTCTGAGCGTTACCAGATAGAACTAGGAAGTCGATCAGACCGTGAGAGAAAGAAGTACCGTGTACAAAGCCTAGAGTGTTAGAAACAATGTATGCAGAACCAGCTAGTAGAGCGTGGATACCGTATAGTAGTGGAGCAACGAATAGGAATGAGAATTCGATAGGCTCAGTAATACCAGTTAGGAATGAAGTCAGTGCAGCTGACGCCATGATACCCATTACTTTTGCGCGGTTTTCTGGTTTAGCACAGTGAGCAATTGCGATTGCTGCAGCTGGTAGACCAAACATCTTGAACATGTAACCACCCGCTAGCTGACCGAAGCCATTGCCAGCAGCACGAGATGCTTCATCAGCAACTAGGTAACAAGTTAGTACGCCGTTTTGAGCTTCACCAGCAGCGTTAACACAAGAACCTGCTTCGAAGAAGAAAGGTACGTTCCATACGTGGTGTAGGCCGAATGGGATTAGAGAACGCTCTACAACACCGTAGATACCGAATGCTAGTTGTGGGTTTTGGTGCGCAGCCCAATCAGAGAATGCAGAGATTGCACCGCCAATTGGTGGCCAAATTACAGAAAGGATAACACCAAGGATGATCGCTGCAAAACCAGTGATGATAGGCACTGCACGCTTACCAGCGAAGAAGCCAAGATACTCTGGAAGTTGAATTTTGAAGAAACGGTTGAATGCCCAAGCAGCCACACCACCGACAAGGATACCACCTAGTACACCTGTATCGATTTTCTCAACACCCATAACACCCGCCATTACACCTAGCGTTGCCGTCATGATGCCGTAACCAACGATTGCTGCAAGACCAGCAACACCGTCGTTATTAGTGAAGCCTAGAGCTACACCTACTGCAAATAGAAGTGCCATTTGGCCGAATACTGAACCACCAGCTTGTTCCATAAGATTAGAAACGATCTCTGGAATAAAGCTTAGATGGGCAGCACCCACACCTAATAAAATACCTGCAACTGGTAAAACTGATACTGGAAGCATCAGCGCCTTACCAACTTTTTGCAGGTTAGCAAAAAGGTTCTTAAACATGTTTATGCTCCTGATAAATTTATAAGTATTATTTGGGCACTAACGGCACACCCCCGTAGCCTAAAGGTTAGCACCCAATGAAAATGTAACCACAACTGCATTATATTTTCCGGCTCTAAATATATATTGATGACCCTCAAACTTTCCACACAGTTACGAAATTTAGTTTCAAAACAAGTCTTGGATCACACCCAAAAACAGCTGATGAAAAGGTTTGCATTGCAGTTATATTGCTGTTTTATAAAGAGTTTATTATTTATATAATTAATTTTAAGGCGTAAATAAAATACGCCCCAATGTTATTTTTAGTAACAAAATTACATTTGTGATTTTTGAATGTTATTAAATCAACATTTTTAGTAAACATTAAACTCATGAGTATATCTGTTGTTTTTATCAACAAAAAAGGAGCATACGCTCCTTTTTTATGCTCTTATTGATTTTTCATCGCAAAAAAAGATTTCGGAAATTTTCGGTGGTTTTTTGTGCCACTTCAGAAAGAGAGCACGATTTGAGTTGCGCAATATAAGAAGCCACCTCGACAACATAAGCAGGTTGATTCTCTTTACCTCGGTGAGGGACTGGAGCCAAGTAAGGAGAATCTGTCTCAATGAGAAGCTTCTCTAGAGGTAGAGTCTTCACCACTTCTTTCAACTCTGTAGCTTGACGGAAAGTGACAATCCCCGAGATAGAAATATAAAACCCTAGCTCAAGTGCAGCTTCAGCAAATGGAAGATCTTCTGTAAAACAGTGGATAACACCACCACATTTCTCCGCCCCACCCTTACGCAAAATATCTAGAGTATCCGCACGTGCGTTTCTGGTATGGATAATTAAAGGTTTGTTAAGCTCCACCGCAAGATCAACGTGTTGCTCAAAACGCTCTTTCTGTAACGCTGCCGTTTCTGGCTTATAATGATAATCCAAGCCTGTTTCACCAATGGCAACGACTTTTTCATTCGATGCGTGGTGACGTAGCACGTCCATCGAAAAGTCGCTTTCAACATCAAGTGGGTGTACACCGCACGAAGCATAAACATTCTCATAAGGCTCAATCATTTCCATCATTTTAGGGAAAGAATCCAGCGTAACTCCCACAGAAAGCAGCTCGGTTACCTTTGCTTGTTTAGCTTTGTTAATAACGTCTTCCACATTGATGTGGAGATCGTCGTAATTCAATTTGTCTAAATGACAATGAGAATCTACGAACATAATACCTCTCGTGATTCAATTAACCAGTTCATTGATAGTAGCTCAAGGTTTAGACCAGGAAAGGCTTGCACCTGAGCTTTGAGGTCCATCAGCGCCTTCGCTGATGAGTACAAACCGTTGTAGTTGTTCGGCTGAAACTTTATAGCGCCAGGAAGCATTTGTGCTTCTGATACACCAAACTGCGCTTTCTGAGCGTCTGTCAGTAAATACCACGCCCAGTCTAGTGATTGCTCCGAGTGTTTAGCCATTAAAGAAGCACACTCAGAAATGTCTGAGGCAGGAGAAGACATCGCCTTAATAAAAGTGCGCTCAAAAGCCAAGTAAGCATCGAGATCGCCATTATTTAACGCATCCAATGTTTTTATCGGAGAGCCCATATTCAGTTTTAAGACGTAAGCAGGAACTTGCTGCGCCCCTTGTTCGCGCATCCATTGCATCGCTTGTTCCGTTGACGGCGGCGCAACAACCCAGTGTTGGCAACGGCTACGAATAGTTGGAAGCAGCCGCTCCTGATTGTGGGTAACGAGCAAAAACAAGCACTTTGCCCCAGGCTCTTCTAGCGTTTTTAACAATGCATTCGATGCCGATTCATTCATAGAGTCCGCTGGCTCTATAACAAATAGGCGATAACCATTAAGCTGTGATGATTCCTGTGCAAGACGGTTGCAAGCTCGAACTTGGTCCACCGTTATCGCTTTTCCTTCTTTTTCTGGTTTGATCCAGTGTAAATCTGGGTGGTTGTGTGATTGATTTAATTGACAGCTATGACAAAAACCGCACGCTTCACTGGCGTAATTTTGGCAAAGAAGTGCTTGGCTAAAAAACTCGATAAGCTTTTCGATGCCTAAGCCTTGCTCGCTTTGCAATAAAAGCGCACCTGGTATTCTGTCCGACTCTAGCCCTACTTTGAGGTTATCCCATACTGGCTGCAACCATGGATAATCATTTAACATGAGTCACCTAAATTTAAGTTTCACTTATTATTGACGAGCTAACCACTCGTTAAGAGCGTCCCGAATATCACGCGACACGTCTTCGATCGCCTGCTCAGCGTTAATGATAATGATAGAAGGATCAGCATGAGCAATCTCCAAATAACGCTCTCGTGTACGTTCAAAGAAGCTGATATCCATCTTCTCGATACGATCGAGCTCACCACGCCCACGCGCACGCTCAAGCCCAACGCGAGGGTCGATATCCATATAGAGAGTGAAAGCAGGTTTAAAATCACCAAGCGTTGTGTCTCGAAGGTTTTTCATTAGCGACGCGTCAATCTGACGGCCACCACCTTGATAAGCCTGCGACGACATATCGTGGCGGTCACCCACCACCCACTGACCGTTCGCCAAAGCTGGTTTGATCACGTTCTCAACCAACTGGACACGTGCAGCATATAGAAGAAGCAACTCCGTCATGTCTTTAAGTTCTTCGCCTTCATGCTCTTCTTTCACCAGAGCGCGCATCTTTTCTGCTAGCGGCGTGCCTCCTGGCTCACGAGTATTTACGATATTTTCAATACCTGCCGCTTTTAGCGTATCTAAAACGGTTTTAATCGCAGTGCTTTTACCCGCGCCTTCTAGGCCTTCAACGACAATAAAGTTTGCTTTCATCATTTGTTCTTTCTTAGTTCTCTTAAATAGGCTCGAACAGCACGATTGTGCTCTGCAAGGGATTTCGAAAATACGTGTCCGCCCTTTCCACTTGCTACGAAATATAAATAGTTACTGCTTTCTGGATTCAAAGCCGCTTCAATAGAGGCTTCACCTGCCATCGCGATTGGGGTTGGAGGTAAGCCATTGATGGTATAGGTGTTATATGGTGTCGGCGTGCGCAAATCTTTCTTACGAATATTTCCGTCGTAAGCATCACCCATACCATAAATAACCGTCGGATCCGTTTGTAAACGCATGCGTTTGTTCAATCGGTTGATAAACACAGAAGCGACGCGCTCACGCTCAGAGTCAATAGCCGTCTCTTTCTCGATGATAGACGCCAGAATCAAGGCTTCATATTTGTCTTGCAATGGCAGCTTTTCTTGACGAGCTTCCCAGTTAGCATCCAGAATCTTATTGAGTTTTCGATGCGCTCGTTTTAATAACTGGCTTTCACTTGCACCCGCCGTGTAATGGTAGGTTTCTGCTAAAAACAGTCCTTCAAGCTTTTCTCGCTCTATACCCAACTTTGCTGCCATGTCTTTTTCTGATAGATCGGTTAAGTCATGCTCTAAATAAGGAGCACTTTTCAATTGCTCTACCCACTCAGAAAAGCGGCTGCCTTCAACAAAAGTGATCGCAAACTGGTATTCTTTTCCGGTATTCAGGTGCTCCAATGCTTGCGAAAGCGACATACCAGGCTCTAGTTGATAAGTACCCGCTCGCACTTGCAACAGTTCTGGATATAAGTGAGGTATTAAACGGATGTACTCCGACGTTTCAATTACCTCATCTTCAACTAAGGCGCGCATGACATGATGAAAGCTTGTACCACTTTCTACAGTAAACAGCTGAGGTTGTTCCAATAGAATAGGCTTTTCAACGTATTGTTTAGCCTGTGAAATTATATAAAAAACAGCTGCTGCGCCTATCACTGCGATCAGCACAACAAAAGCCAACAGTTTTTTAATCACGTAGTTAAATTCCCTTGCAGTCGTTGAGTCAATTTTCCTATCGGAAATATAGTCTTAGAGTTAGATGCCACTATGCTGCGAATTGGTGCGACACCTAATATTGAGTTACACATGAAAGCCTCGTCTGCGCTCAGCAAATCTGGAAGTATAAAACGCCCCTCGATGACTTCAATATGACTTACTTTTAGTAACTCAAGCACCTTACGACGCATTACGCCCGCAACGCCAGATAAGGTCAGCTCCGGTGTAAATACTTTATTACCTTTAACCCAAAAAAGGTTGGCCATTGTAGTTTCAATGACATGGTTTTGCACATTTAACGTTATTGCATCTGCAAACTCGGTATCGTCGATTTCAGCCTTGGCGAGAATCTGCTCTAAACGGTTGTTGTGCTTGTGTCCAGCAAGTAAAGGTTGAATCCCGAGACGAGTCTCACAAACGCCCAAATCCACGCCTTTTTCTTGCCAAGAAGAGTAATGAGAAGGAAACGCAAAATTGGAGATCGTCACGATAGGGCCTTCAATCCCATTAGGACTATACCCTCGCCCACCAATACCACGGCTAACGTGAATTTTCACCCCAGCTTGTGCGTCAGATAAAGCCGCTTTGCTTGCCCAATCATGCACAACTTGCCAGTCAGGGGAAGAGATCTTCAATGCGTCAAGGCAGGACTTAATACGCTCAATGTGTTCTTGCCAGTAAACCAACTCTCCGTTTTGGGTCAGGATGGTGGTAAAACCTCCATCACCGTATTGGAATGAGCGATCACCCAGTTCTACATGCGTTTGTGGAACTCCATTTACCCAAAACATTCGCGTACCTTCAAATTAGCAGACAACAAATAAAACAAAACGGCTCAATGCTAAGCATCGAGCCGTTAGAATACAAGTTTCGCTTACCTAAATAAGGTTAGATAGTGTTACTCAGCGAACTTTTTGAAGATCAAAGAACCGTTTGTACCACCAAAGCCAAACGAGTTACAGATAGCGTATTCCATACCTTCAACTTTGCGCGCAGTGTGCGGCACAAGGTCGATGTCTAGACCTTCTTCTGGATCATCAAGGTTAATCGTTGGTGGAACGATTTGGTCAACCAAAGACATAACCGTGATAATTGCTTCAACAGAGCCTGCTGCACCTAATAGGTGACCAGTCATAGACTTAGTTGATGATACAAGTACTTGCTTCGCACCTTCTTCACCAAGAGCACGTTTCACGCCCTTGATTTCTGCAACGTCGCCAGCAGGAGTAGATGTACCGTGAGCATTCACATAACCTACTTGGGTACCTGTGATGTTCGCGTCACGCATTGCCGCTTCCATCGCAAGTGCACCACCAGAGCCATCTTCGCTTGGAGAAGTCATGTGGTAAGCATCACCAGACATACCAAAACCAACCAGTTCTGCGTAAATCTTCGCGCCACGTGCTTTCGCGTGTTCGTACTCTTCAAGCACCATCATGCCAGCACCATCACCTAGAACAAAACCATCACGGCCTTTATCCCATGGACGAGACGCTTTTTGAGGTTCGTCATTACGAGTAGATAGCGCTTTAGCTGCACCGAAGCCAGCCATGCCAAGAGGCGTAGACGCTTTTTCTGCGCCACCAGCAACCATCGCATCTGCATCGCCGTACGCAATCATTCGTGCAGCATGACCGATGTTATGTAGGCCAGTAGTACATGCTGTAGAAATCGCGATATTTGGACCACGAAGACCACGCATGATAGATAGGTTACCTGCAACCATATTTACGATGGTCGAAGGAACAAAAAATGGGCTAACTTTGCGAGGGCCTTTTTCTACTAATGCAGTGTGACCTGTTTCGATCAGATCTAGACCGCCAATGCCTGAGCCGATAGCAACACCAACTCGAGCCGCATTTTCTTCGGTAATTTGTAAGCCAGAGTTATCAAGAGCTTGAATACCCGCTGCAATGCCGTACTGGATGAAAAGATCCATCTTACGAGCATCTTTTTTAGACATGTACTCTGTGCAATCGAAATCTTTAACAAGACCTGCAAAACGAGTTGAGAAGTTCGTAGCATCAAAGTGCTCGATATTCACGATACCACTTTGACCTTCTAGCAGGGCTTTCCAAGATGATTCTACTGTGTTGCCTACCGGTGACAACATACCCATGCCAGTGACAACTACACGACGCTTGGACACGATATAATTCTCCGGGAATTGAATATTTCTATGAGAGGATAGAAGAAGTTAGAAAGAACACAGGCGGTCTAGGAGACCGCCTGGGAGAGCTAATTACTGAGCGCTGTTTACGTAGTCGATTGCAGCTTGAACAGTAGTGATCTTCTCAGCTTCTTCGTCAGGAATCTCAGTGTCGAATTCCTCTTCTAGAGCCATAACTAGTTCTACAGTGTCTAGAGAATCAGCACCTAGATCGTCAACGAAAGAAGCTTCGTTTTTAACTTCTGCTTCGTCTACACCTAGCTGTTCAACAATGATTTTCTTTACGCGTTCTTCGATGTTGCTCATTTTTCTTTTCCTTTACAGATTTCGCCTAATGCGATGATTCCGTAGTTTATTCGAACTATTGAAAGTTGCAAGGGGGTCCTTGCTGGTCAAACCACAAAATTAGCGAATTTAACCGAATTTCAATACATTTTTGACTTAAATCATGCACAAATCTTGCGCATAAGCATGACAAGTTCATGACAGTTAACTGCAACTATAGGCTATTTTTCACAATGTAAAATAGCTTATTTTGCACAAACTGTCTCATTAAACCATGTACATGCCACCATTTACATGCAAAGTTTCACCAGTAATGTACGCTGCTTCAGGAGAAGCAAGGAAAACTACTGCTGATGCAATTTCACGTGGGTCACCTAAACGACCAGCTGGCACGTTCGACAACGTTGCCGCACGTTGCTCATCATTTAGTGCCTTTGTCATGTCAGTTTCGATGAAACCAGGGGCAACAGTGTTCACTGTTACACCACGAGACGCAACTTCACGAGCCATTGATTTAGTAAAACCAATCACGCCCGCTTTCGCTGCTGCGTAGTTAGTTTGACCTGCGTTACCCATGGTACCAACAACCGAGCCTACGTTGATGATACGACCCGCACGTTTTTTCATCATGCCGCGTAAAACCGCTTTAGACATGCGGTAGATAGGCGTTAGGTTGGTATCGATGATGTCGTTCCACTCATCATCTTTCATACGCATCAATAGGTTGTCACGAGTAATACCAGCGTTATTCACCAGAATATCGATCACACCAAATTCTTCGTTGATCGTTTTTAGTGTCGCTTCGATAGACTCGACATCGGTCACGTTAAGAGCTAGACCTTTACCGTTATCACCAAGATACTCGCTGATAGCAGCCGCTCCATTTTCAGAAGTAGCCGTACCGATAACCGTCGCACCGCGCTCTACAAGAAGTTCCGCGATCGCGCGGCCAATACCACGGCTTGCGCCGGTAACTAGCGCGATCTTACCTTCTAGATTCATCATGTTGTGTTTCCTTTTCTTATCGCAAGTTTTATCGCTTGATGGATTACTTCGCCGCGTCTAGCGACGCAACATCATTCACTGCTGCTGCAGTTAGCGTTTTCACGATACGTTTTGTTAGACCTGTTAAAACCTTACCAGGACCAAGCTCAAGAAGCTGTTCTACCCCTTGCTCGTGCATAAGCTCGACTGTTTCAGTCCAGCGAACTGGGCTATGTAGCTGACGAACAAGCGCATCTTTGATTTTTGCAGGATCTGTCTCAGCGACCACATCAACGTTGTTGATAACTGGAAGCTGTGGTGAGTTAAATTCGATAGACTCAAGAGCTACTGCAAGTTTTTCCGCTGCTGGCTTCATAAGCGCACAGTGTGATGGAACTGAAACAGGAAGAGGAAGCGCACGTTTCGCACCAGCTTCTTTACATAGCGCTCCCGCACGCTCTACTGCGTCTTTGCTACCCGCGATAACTACCTGACCAGGCGAGTTAAAGTTTACTGGAGAGACCACTTCACCTTGCGCTGCGTCTTCACACGCTTTTGCAATCGCATCATCAGCCAAACCGATAATCGCGTACATAGCGCCAGTACCTGCTGGTACCGCCTCTTGCATTAGCTTACCGCGTAATTCAACCAGCTTGATTGCTTCTTTAAAGTCAATCACACCCGCACATACAAGTGCTGAGTACTCACCTAGGCTGTGACCGGCTAGGTTTGCTGGTTGCTCTAAACCGAGCTCCTGCCATACACGCCAGATTGCAACAGATGAAGCTAGCAAAGCTGGTTGAGTGCGGAAAGTCTCGTTTAAATCTTCTGCAGGTCCATTTTGAACAAGCGCCCATAGATCGTAACCTAGTGCGTCAGATGCTTCTGCAAATGTTTGTTTTACTACGTCATATTGTTCGCCTAGTTCTGCAAGCATACCTACAGCTTGAGAACCTTGACCTGGAAATACGATAGCAAACTTGCTCATGTTGTTTTCCTTTAAGCAAAGTAAAAAGAAATAAGATGCAACAAGTGCACCTTAAATTTTGAATTCTCGTGAAACTTAAAACTTCACCAGAGCAGAGCCCCAAGTGAAACCGCCACCAAACGCCTCTAGCAATAAAGTCTGCCCGCGTTTAATGCGACCATCGCGCACAGCTTCATCCAGCGCAGACGGTACTGTCGCCGCAGAAGTATTCCCGTGTCGGTCTAGTGTCACCACGACTTGGTCCAAAGACATTGAAAGCTTTTTCGCTGTTGCCGAAATAATTCGATAGTTCGCTTGATGCGGTACTAGCCAGTCTAGTTCAGACTTATGCATGTTGTTGGCTTCAAGCGTATCTTTTACTAGTTTCGATAACTGAGTGACAGCGACTTTGAATACTTCGTTACCTGCCATATGAAGCCATTTGTCAGCATCTTGACCACGCTCAGGTACAGGTAGGCTTAGTAGCTCACCGAATTGACCATCCGAGTATATGTGGGTAGAAATAATACCTGGCTCTTGGCTAGCGCCTACGACAACGGCTCCAGCACCATCACCAAATAGGATAATGGTTGAACGGTCTGTCGGCTCACACGTTTTAGACAAAGCATCTGAACCAATAACAAGTACGTTTTTACACATACCCGATTTAATATGTTGGTCTGCAACAGATAATGCGTACACAAAACCAGAACAAGCAGCGGCTAAGTCAAAAGCTGGACAACCTTTAATGCCAAGCTTTGCCTGCACCTGACACGCAGATGAAGGGAAAGTATGGCTACTGCTCGTTGTGGCTACGATAATCAGGTCGATATCGTTTTTATCAATACCCGCCATATCGATAGCGTTTTCAGCTGCGTAGAATGCCATGTCCGCTACAGTCTCATTTTCTGCAGCAATTCGACGCTCTTTAATACCCGTGCGAGCAACGATCCACTCATCACTTGTATCTACCATTTTCTCTAGATCTGCGTTTGTACGCACCTGAGATGGCAGGTAGCTGCCAGTACCTAAAATTTTGCTATACATGAAGACTAATAATGCCTCTCGAGTAAAACCGCTTCCAAACGATCGCTAATACGGCTTGGTACTTGTCGTTTGACCTCGTGTACTGCCTCGCCAAGTGCATTGACAATCGCAGATACATCCGCACTTCCATGGCTTTTTATGACAATGCCGCGCAATCCTAGCAAACTTGCGCCGTTATACTGGTCGGGGTTCAGTGTTTTTAGTTCATTAAATAGCCGAGAAAACAACTTTCTAGCAATCCAACCCTTTATCGTTGACGCCATCATACTGGTTTTAATTTTTTCGATAAAAAGTTGAGCTGTTCCCTCACTGGCTTTTAAGCATACGTTGCCGACAAACCCATCACATACAATGACGTCTGCAACATCATGCAAAATTTGATTACCTTCAATATAACCAACAAAGTTAATCGCGTCGGTCTGAGAAAGCATTTCTGCGCAACGTTTGACTAAATCGTTACCTTTAATCTCTTCTGCGCCAATATTGAGTACAGCAACGCGAGGAGGACAACCTAAGTGTTCTTCTGCTAGTGCACTGCCCATTACAGCAAATTGGAACAAACTATCAGCATCGCACGATACATTCGCACCTAGATCTAGCATCCAAGTACGCTTTCCAGTAATCGTCGGTAAAGCTGAAACTAAAGCAGGACGTTCAATACCAGGAAGTAACTTAAGAATGAAACGCGATAGTGCCATTAATGCACCGGTGTTGCCACCACTAACACAAGCATCCGCCTTCTGCTCAGAAACCAAATCGATAGCCATACGCATGGAACTATTTTGGCTATTACGTAGTGCCAATGAAGGTTTTTCTGAGTTCGAGATAACTTTCTCACTATGAAGAATAGTCAAGCGGGAACTGGTCGAGGTACCGAGTTGAGATAATTGAGACGTGATCAGAGATTGATCACCTATAAGAATCACTTTTAGCTCTGGGAAATGAGACAGTGCCTGCACGGCGGCAGGCACTGTTACGCGTGGACCGAAATCCCCGCCCATTGCATCAAGTGCAACGGTAATACTTTGCAAAGGTTCAACCTTACTTGTTGATAACCTTTTGACCACGGTAGTAACCTTCAGCAGTTACGTTGTGGCGTAAGTGAGTTTCACCAGAAGTCGCGTCTACAGATAGAGCAGCTGTAGTTAGCGCATCGTGTGAACGACGCATACCGCGCTTAGAACGAGTTTTACGGTTTTTCTGTACGGCCATTGACCCTACTCCTATACTATTGGGTTAAAAACCTGAAGAAGAATCGGTTACCACACCTATTACTTTTTCAGACTTTTCAAAACGTCGAATGGATTCGGTTTTTCTTCCTCAATTTCTTCAGGAATCTCACCAAAAACCATGTTATTTGAATCAACGCTACAATCCGCTTCATCGTGCATCGCAATTTGAGGTAATGCTAAGATGAACTCGTCTTCAACCAGTTGTATAAGGTCTAATTCACCATATTCATTTAGATCTACCAAATCATAAATTTCTGGTGCTTCCTGTTCCGTTTTCTCACCGTAGTAAGGAGTAGAAAGGAATTCAACTTCGCACTCATGTGCGAATACCTCATTACAACGCTGACACTCTAAATCGACTTCGATGTTAGCTTTACCAGAGATAACAACGAGTCGCTGTTCATCCATCCCAAATGACAATGAGACTTCTGCGTCGCGTTTTACGCCTTCAGTTGTTTCCGCTAAGCGCTTGAAAAGACTAGCTTGGATGATTCCATCGTAATCTAATCGTTTCTGTGCAGCTTTCGCTGGGTCAACCGTTCGCGGTATTTTTACCTTTTGCATAGGGCGCGAATATTATCTTCCAAATCAAAATTAGTCAAAGAAAAAGGCAAAAAAGTTGTACTTTTTTACGCTTAACATACAGAGCATTAGCCAGAATCATTTTTGATCGATTATCCTATCGGAAATGCTCCCACGAATTGTAATTCAAAATGAAAAATTACCAACTGGTTTTAGCTTCAACCTCCCCTTTTCGTAAACAACTGCTTGAAAAGCTTTCACTACCGTTCATTTGTTTATCACCTGATTGCGATGAAACACCGTTTGACCAGGAAACGCCTCTTGAACTGGTGCAAAGATTGGCCCAAGAGAAAGCAACATCTTGCCAGACGGATAAAGCAAGTTTAGTTATCGGCAGTGACCAGGTTTGTGTCATTAATGGTGAAATCGTTGGCAAACCTTTAAATAGAGACAACGCAATAAATCAACTTTTGTCTCAAAGTGGAAAAGTCATCACTTTCTATACTGGTCTTGCGGTACATAACACCGTCACAAACCATACAGAAGTCGGCTTTGATTCTTTCGAAGTACACTTTAGAGATTTGACGCTTGAACAAATCGAGCGCTACGTCGACAGGGAAGAACCTTTTTACTGCGCAGGCAGCTTTAAAAGCGAAGGAATGGGAATTTGTTTGTTTAACAAATTAGTGGGGAAAGACCCGAACACACTTGTCGGACTACCATTGATTGATTTGATTGATATGTTGCATGTTCAAGGACTCGATGTCCTTTGATCAAAATATGATAAAAGGGAGCCACAGGCTCCCTTCTTGCATCCGCGAGGAAAACATGGTTACGCGTTTCTTAAACCCGCCAACACTTTTTCTAGCTTCGGTTCCATCGGTGCGTTGATTTCCATCCACTCATCATTTGATGGGTGTTGGAACTTGATGTTTGCCGCGTGTAGGAACAAACGATCTAAACCAACTTGACCTGTGTAAGCATCAAAGCGGCGGTCACCGTAGCGATCATCCCAAGCGATTGGGTGGCCCGTATATTGTGTATGAACTCGGATTTGGTGAGTTCGACCAGTAATCGGACTCGCTTGAATCAATGTTGCTTGTTCAAACTTTTCCAAAATCTTAAAACGCGTTTCAGACGGCTTACCGTTAGGGTTAACACGAACAATACTGTTCACTTCGTTTTTAAGCAGTGGCGCGTTCACAACCTTACAACTGCTTTTCCATTGTCCCATGACAAGAGCTAAGTAAAACTTCTTCACTGTCTTTTCACGAAACTGGGCTTGCAAGTGACGAAGTGCAGAACGCTTCTTAGCAACCAGCAAGATACCTGAAGTATCACGGTCAATACGATGCACAAGTTCAAGAAAGCGAGCTTGAGGACGCAGAGCTCTAAGCGCTTCAATCGCGCCAAACTTTAAGCCACTGCCACCATGCACAGCGGTACCAGATGGTTTGTTTAGAATCAACATATGATCATCTTCGAAGATGATCATATCTTCCAACTCTGCGACTTTGTTTAGTTTCGTACTTGGCGCGACATCGTCATCTTTTTTCTCGACAGTCACCGGTGGAATACGAACGAGATCGCCTGCTTTTAACTTGTACTCTGCTTTTATACGCTTTTTATTTACACGTACTTCGCCCTTACGCACGATTCGGTAAATCATGCTTTTAGGGATGTCTTTTAATTGGTTGCGCAAAAAATTATCAATGCGCTGACCCGCCATATCTTCGTCAATGTCGACGAACTGGACTTTTGTTCTTATTTCGCTCATGGGCGGTATTGTAAACTCAATTTCGCGCGACTTCACATTATTCTTGTCGTAAAAGAAACACTTGATAGTACAAACTGGTCTAAATTTCGCCAAGCTTTTGTTTAAATTATTAAAACTCTCAATCGAGTTCTCAATTTGTTTTCTGTCTTGATCAGTTTACACATCTCAATTGCTTATGAAACAGCCAGTTATAAATTAGAAATTTTGAGTTTAGCGGCAAATTTTCTATCGTTTGCGTGAAAGCAGATTGCTGATAGCCACGCGCACTGCTATAGTTCACAGCTGCTAAGGAAGGTTTGGTTACATTTTATTCATTACCAATCATTTATCCTCAAGCAATGTGAGTAGATCGTTGAAGGTCGAGTGCAGCATTGGCGTGAGACACATCGAATTCAACACTCTTGCCACCCTACTCCTCGCATATTCACGTTGAGTACCTACCGCCCAAATAGCGGGTCACAAGTCTACGTTTCCAACAGAAACCACAAGAGGCTTGTGATGACTGAAGTGCCCGAGAGCATCCCCTTCCAGCCGGGAGGCTGCAAAATACAAGCCATGGGATCAGGCACCGTGAAAGAGCGAAAAAACAGTGGCAAGTCGACAAGAAAGATATAAAAGAAAAGACAACGAGAATTTTCAATGAAAAGAATGTTAATTAACGCAACTCAAAAAGAAGAGTTGCGTGTCGCTCTGGTTGATGGCCAGCGACTTTTCGATCTTGATATCGAGAGTCCAGGTCATGAATCTAAAAAAGCGAATATCTACAAAGGACGTATCACACGTATCGAACCAAGCTTAGAAGCCGCATTTGTTGATTACGGCGCCGAGCGTCACGGTTTCCTCCCTCTCAAAGAAATTGCCCGCGAATATTTCCCTGAAGGTTACACCTACCAAGGTCGTCCAAGCATTAAAGAAGTGCTAACGGAAGGCCAAGAAGTTATCGTTCAAGTGGAAAAAGAAGAACGTGGAAGCAAGGGCGCAGCTCTTACTACTTTCATTTCTCTTGCTGGTAGTTACCTTGTTCTGATGCCTAACAACCCTCGTGCTGGCGGTATTTCTCGTCGAATCGAAGGTGACGAGCGTACTCAACTAAAAGCCGCATTAAGTACTTTGGAACTGCCTCAGGGCATGGGCCTAATCGTACGTACTGCTGGCGTTGGCAAGAGTGCTGAAGAACTTGAGTGGGATTTGAATGTACTACTTAACCACTGGGGTGCAATCAAAGGTGCAGCGGACTCTAACCCTGCTCCATTCTTAATCCACCAAGAAAGTAACGTTATCGTTCGTGCAATCCGTGACTATTTACGTCGTGATATTGGCGAAATCTTAATTGACAGCAACACCATCTACGAACGTGCAAAAGAGCACATTCAATTGGTGCGCCCTGATTTCCTTAACCGCGTTAAGAAATATGAAGGCGAAGTTCCACTATTCAGCCACTACCAAATCGAAAGCCAAATTGAATCAGCTTTCCAACGTGAAGTGCGTCTGCCATCTGGTGGTTCTATTGTTATTGACCCAACCGAAGCACTAACGTCTATCGATATCAACTCTGCTCGTGCAACCAAGGGCGGCGATATTGAAGAAACAGCTCTAAACACGAACCTAGAAGCAGCCGACGAAATTGCTCGCCAGTTACGTCTACGTGACTTGGGTGGCTTAGTGGTTATCGACTTTATCGATATGACACCTGTTCGCCACCAACGAGAAGTAGAAAACCGTCTACGTGAAGCCGTTCGTCTTGATCGCGCTCGTGTACAAATTGGTCGTATTTCTCGCTTTGGTTTGTTGGAGATGTCACGTCAACGTTTAAGCCCTTCTCTAGCAGAAGCAAGCCACCACATCTGTCCTCGCTGTAGCGGTACTGGAGTCGTTCGCGACAACGAATCTCTAGCACTTTCTGTACTTCGTTTAATCGAAGAGGAAGCACTGAAAGACAATACAGCGCAAGTTCTCGCAGTTGTACCTGTGCCAATCGCTTCTTACTTGTTGAACGAAAAACGTCGTTCAGTTAACCATATCGAACGCATTCAAGAAGTGAAGATTACGGTTGTTCCAAACTCTGACATGGAAACGCCGCACTTCGAAGTTATCCGTGTTCGTGAAGGTGAAGAGTTCGATCTGATTTCTTACCTACTTCCTAAAAAACTGGAAGCAATGAAAGAAGCGGAAGGTAAAGAGCCAGCGGAAGTTGACGTAAAACCTAAACGAATCGAAGAACCTGTTCTTAAAGGCTTTGCGGCTCCTTCTCAAACGGCACCTGCACCAGCAGCTAAACCTGCCCCTGAGACGAAGAAGAAAGAACAGAAAGTTGAACAAGAAGAAAAACCTGGACTGTTCAGCCGTTTGTTTAAAGCACTTGGTAGTTTCCTATTCGGCGGTTCTGAAGAAGTAAAAGAAGAACCGAAACCTCAGGAAGAGAAAAAGCCAAATCGCGATAATCGACGCAACAAACGTGATCGCAATGATCGTCGTCGCAATAACAACCAACGCGATAATCGTGAGAACCGCGACAATCGTGATAACCGTGATAACCGACGTCGTCGTAAGCCTCGTGATGAGCAAGCGAATGAACAAAACGAAGCTCAACAACAAACCAATAAACAGCAAAACCGCAACCAAAAGCGTAAGCCTAAAACTCAACAAGCAGATAAAGCCCAAGAGCAAAAAGCAAATGCAAAAGTAGCGGAAAAAGGCCTGCAGCTAGCGGCAGAAGCTCGAACTGAAACAAAACCAGAAGAGAGCAAACCAAAGCAACAAAACGCGAAAGCAGAAAAAGTGAAGGAGCGTCGCCAACGTCGCAAACTGAACAAGTCTGTACGCGTTAAAGACCAAGAAGCGGTTGAGAAGAAAACAGAAGAAACGGCGGTTAAGACTCAAGAAACAGTTGAAACCAAAGTTGAGAAGCCAACAGAAGCAGCGGTAGAAGCACAGCAAGACAACAAGCAAGCAGAGTCTAAGCAACGTCGTAACCGTCGTTCGCCACGTCACCTGCGTGCAAGCGGTCAGCGCCGTCGCCGTGGTCGCGATCGCCGTCCTAACCCGTTCCGCCTGCGTAAAGGTGGTGTAGCTTCTCCTGAGATGGCTATGGGTAAAGTAATGCCACGCTACATTCCGAAACCAGCACCTAAGAAAGAAGAGCAAGTTAAGGAAGAAGCAGTAGCAGCAGTACCTACAATGCAAGGTGGTTTTGCTTGCCCAGAAATGGCTATGGGTAAAGTGATTATTCGCCGCGAGCAACCTGTTGTAACAGAAGCACCAGTTGTTGAATCAAAGGTTCAAGAAACAGTTGAAGCGAAAGTTGAATCTCCAGCAGTAGAAGCACCTGTAGTGGAAGCAGTAATCGCAGAAAAAACTGAATCAGCAGTAGTAGAAACAGCCTCTGTAGAGCCTATCGTTGAAACTCCTGCAACTGAACATGCTGAACCGGTTGATGCCATTGTAGAAACGGCACCAGCTGAAGAGCCTGTGGTTGAAGCAGCAAAAGAGATTGCAGCCGAAGCGCCAGTAGCTAAACCAGAGCCTAAAGTCGAAGCCATCAAAGTTGCTGCTAAGCTAAACGCTAGCGCACCGATGACAAAAGCACCTGGCCCTCAAGAGCTACGCGAAATCACTGTTGCAGCAGCACCGTTCAAAACCGAACGTTACCAAGCTAAAGGTGCGGGTAGCCAAGTGGCAAAAAACCGCGCATCGGCAGAGATGACAAAGCCTAACTTTAACTAGGCTAAATCATTACGTTCAACTGCTTAACGGCATAAATAAATTAAAGGCTACCATCTGGTAGCCTTTTTTATCTTCATATTTGCCCAATAAACTGTTCATATAAATACCAATTCGTGATCACATTTGTACGCCATTATTCGTATCATTCTTGAACTTAATCACACTTTTCGGTAGCATGCGCCGACTCAAGTTTTCGACACCATTCTGATGCTGCTCTTTTAATACTACGGTTTACACTGCAATGTTTGATTAAAAATTAACCTTCCAGTGGCTTGTGCAAATACGAATATGTGTCGGGTTTAACTCATTGCAAAGAGAACTTAAAAACAAACATGTTCGAATTTCCCCAATTTTCTAAGCACTCAGTAAAAAATGATGTGCTATCAGGCTTAACCGTTGCGCTTGCATTGGTTCCTGAAGCTGTCGCATTTGCGTTCGTCGCTGGCGTAGATCCGATGGTCGGTCTTTACGCTGCATTCATCGTTGGTCTTATTACTTCCATTTTCGGTGGTCGTCCTGGCATGATCTCTGGTGCAACAGGTGCCATGGCAGTCGTAATGGTTTCGCTTGTCGCGACTCACGGTGTCCAGTACCTATTCGCAGCCATCATGCTCGCTGGTATTCTTCAAATTGCCGCTGGTATGTTTAAATTGGGTAAGTTCATCCGTATCGTGCCTCACCCTGTGATGATTGGTTTTGTGAACGGTCTGGCTATTGTTATCTTCCTAGCTCAGTTGGGTCAGTTTAAAGCGCCAGATATCAACGGCATGCTTACTTGGCTACCACAAGACCAAATGCTGCTAATGCTTGGTTTGGTTGCGCTAACTATGGCAATCATTCACTTTCTACCAAAAATCACAACGGCTGTACCCTCTTCACTTGTTGCAATCGTAACGGTGACTGCTTTAGTGGTTGGTTTGGATCTGGAAACTCGCACTGTTGTTGACTTCTTGCGTACAATGTCTGGTGATGAAGCGGCAACACTCGCAGGTTCACTGCCGACCTTCTCTATTCCGGCGGTGCCATTTACGCTAGAAACTCTACAAATCATTCTTCCATACGCGATCATTCTCGCGGCCATTGGTCTAATTGAATCTCTGCTAACGCTGACAGTTTTAGATGAGATGACGAACACTCGTGGTCAATCTAACCGCGAATGTATCGGTCAAGGTATGGCAAACATGACTTGTTCTGTGTTTGGTGCTATGGGTGGTTGTGCAATGATTGGTCAGTCGATGATCAACGTAAACTCAGGTGGTCGCGGTCGTCTATCTGGTATCGTTGCTGCTATCGCTCTATTGATGTTTATCTTATTCGCTTCTTCGTTAATTGAAATGATCCCACTCGCTGCTCTGGTTGGTGTGATGTTCATGGTTGTCATTGGTACATTCGAATGGGCAACATTTAAACTAGCGCGTCGCGTACCGAAGCAAGACTTCTTCGTTATTGTTCTTGTGACCGTTGTTACTGTTCTTACTGACCTAGCCGTTGCCGTAGCGGTTGGTGTTATTGTTTCTGCATTAATGTTTGCATGGCAACACGCTAAGCATATCTATGCCGACACGTGCTTAAACGAGGAAGGTTCAAAAGAGTACAAGATTCACGGTCCTATTTTCTTTGGTTCTGCCGCTAACTTCTTGGAGTTGTTTAACGCGCCTGAAGATCCAAAAGATGTGATTGTCGATTTTGCAGACTCTCGCGTGACGGATCACTCCGCAATTGAAGCGATTGAAACACTAGCAGAGCGTTACAACTCTCAAGGTAAAACACTACACCTTCGCCACCTAAGTCCAGATTGCCGCAAGCTTTTAGATAAAGCGGGCAGCTTGGTTGAAATCAATGTGAAGGAAGACCCAAGCTACAAAGTGGCAACCGACATTTTAGCGGGTTAATACAAATAAAAAGGGATGGGCTCTGCTCATCCCTTTTCCTATTGTCTTTAAGCCCGGCGATTATAGCTTCTTCAAAATCTCCTCTGATGCCTCTTCGATTAAATCAAGCACCAGTTCAAAGCCATCTTTTCCACCGCAATATGGGTCTGGGACTTCATCGTAATCTGACCCAGAATGACTTAAAAATAACGATACTTTGTGTCGATACTTCAACGGACAAATATCCAATAAATCGGCTAAATTTGCTTTATCTGCGGCTAATATCAGGTCAAACTTTTCAAAGTCATCAATGGTAACTTGACGCGCACGCATTCCTTTAAAAGAGTAACCTCGCTGCTTTCCTGCGGCCATTGCCCTTGAATCCGGTGGGTTTCCTGCGTGGTAGCCAATCGTACCTGCCGAATCAACCTCCACGGCAATACCCAACTCTTGAGCTTTCGCTCTTAACACTGCTTCTCCGGTTGGTGACCGACAAATGTTTCCCATACAAACAACAAGTATTTTCTTCATTTTATTCCCTGAATTATCGGTGGTTTTTCTTCACGATATGTTGGTCTATCATAGCGAGATAAATCAATGAACCCAAATTAGCTTGGGCACAGCACGAAAAGGAATTGAGGAAGTATTATGTCTATCGAAGAAAATAAAGAAGCACGCCATAAGGCTCGCCAACAAAAAGTCAAAGAACAGGTAGACGCAAAAATTGCTGCTGCTCAAGAGGAAAAAGGTCTGCTACTGATCATTACCGGAAATGGTAAAGGTAAATCGACATCAGGGTTCGGTACGATAGCACGCGCAGTAGGTCATGGTTTGAATTGTGCTGTCGCGCAGTTTATTAAAGGTACTTGGGATAATGGTGAGCGCAACCTACTTGAGAAACTCGGCGTTGAATTCCAAGTAATGGCGACCGGCTTTACATGGGAAACTCAAAACAAAGCCGCTGATACCGAAGCAGCGCAAGGCGTATGGCAAGAATGTAAGCGCATGCTCAAAGATGAATCTATCGATGTGGTTCTTTTTGACGAGCTGACGTACATGGTGAGCTACGGCTACATTGATTTAGACGAGGTCGTTGAAGCGCTGAACAACCGCCCTAAAATGCAGTCGGTTGTCATTACTGGTCGTGGCGCTCATCGCACTCTGATTGAAATGGCTGATACCGTTTCTGAAGTGAAGAATGTAAAGCATGCATTTGAGTCAGGCGTCAAAGCGCTGAAAGGTGTCGACTGGTAAAGCTCACCAGCAGAATTAAAAAAGGGTTGGCTAATGCCAACCCTTTTTGCTTTGGCTCGAATCTAATTGAATAGATTCTTTATCAAACCATCGACTGCTTCTTTGGTTTTTTCGTCTTTGATCTTGTCCGTTAGCTTCTCTACGCCACGATCGATTTCTTTCTGAGCTTTCTGCTTCAGAACATCATCAAATACGAGCTTGAATTTAGGATCCGCCCACTTACCAGACACATTGATTGGAATCGTGATATCTTTCAGCTCATCTATATCTTTGCCGCCTTGGCCTTCTAGGCTACCTACGACTGATGTGCTGATAGTAAAGTTAACAGTTTCATTGATGTAGTTTGCGGTGCCTTTACCACGAACACGGAGCAATGGAGACTGAGCTTGCATATTATCCGTTGATACGACACCTTTATTGAGCTTCAATGTCGCCGTCATCGCACTAAAATCTGTTTTCTTAACTTCATTGGTGCCTTCGACTTTTTGCCCTTTAAATTTCGCGTAGTTTTCACGAATCAATTGAGCAACGTTGATGCCATTTACCGCACCGTCAGCAAAATTGATAACAACCGTACCAGAAAGATTCTTCTTGATACCGGTAGGCGTTAGACTCTTACCGGTAACATTCACATCAATGTTACCCGTCCCTTCAAGCTTGTCGTTATCAGCGACATCAATAAGTAACGGTTGAACTTTCACGCCTTTGATTGACTTTTTCACACTGTAAGTCGCTGGTGACTTGCGTGCATCTAACTTCGCTGTCGCTGAGATTGTGCCTTGGTACAGCTTCGAACTAAATGGAGTAAGCTCAAATACGCCACGATTTACAGTGAAGCTCGTTTTTACCGCTTCCATCTTCGCATTTGCCGCTTTGAATTTGTCGATGGTAATGTCACCCTTTACATCTAACGTTTTCAACGCAGACAAATCAGGCTCAACCTCAGACCCAGCTGGAGCACTCTCGCCACCAGAAGCAGGCTTATTACCTTCGGAATCTTGCTGATCTAATCCTAAGAATTCATCAAGATCGATATTTGGGCTGTGGAGAGCAAATCGTACTTTAGGAATATCGCCAAGTGTCACATCTGCCTTACCATCTAAGGCGATAGCATTCGCTGTTAACTTCTCTAGGACAAAACTCAGGTGGTTTTTCGTTAGGTCGAAAGACAGATCAGACACCATGTCGACTTTCATCGGTGACTGAGGTAAAGCATCCCCCTCAAAAGTCGATTTAAGAGTTAACTTATCCAACTGCACTTTGCTGATAGCCTTGTCCACGCTAAGTTGACCAGCACCCTGCATATCTAACTTCATACCACCAGCGTCGCCTTTCATGGCATAAGTCAGGTTATTTACTTTATCGAATTCAAAAGTATCTAAACCGATCGTTGCCGATTCAATCTTATTGGCAGGGTCAGAGTATGTCGCATCAAAGTTGATGTTCTTTAGCGCGTAGTTTGCCAAACCTTTTTCTAGCTTAAAGTCGGCCTGACCTTTCGCTGTGAACTTTTGGTCATTCATTTCGCCCTTCACGCCAAAATCAGCCGTTGTCCAGTTGTCAAAAGCGAATTCGGAAAGGTTTAATGAGATATCATAAAGTTTGGTGTAACTACCGGCTTGCTTATCCTGCATTTCTAATGAGCCATTAGAAACCGTAACACCAGCAAGATTAATGCTCCAATCAGAGCCAGAAGGCTGCGTTTCACCATTTTGCGTAGGCGCAGTATCGCTCGCTTGCTCTGCTTGTTGTGTTTGGGCTTTCGTCAATGCATCAATATTCTTGCTGCCATCTTTCTTGGTTTCGATATAGAACTCAGCCCCATCAAGCGTGACGTTTCCAATTTCAAGCTGTTGACTAAAAAGTGGCATGACAGAGATATCTACACCAACGGTATCAACTTTGAATAAATTGGGTTTACTAAAGCCTTGTGGGTTTCGCAATTCTGTATGTCCCAACTCAAAGCCGATCGATGGGAAAAATTGCCAACTGATATCTCCTTCAATCACTAGTTCTAAACCGGTTTGCTTTTGCGCTTGCTCAACAATAAGGGGCTTAAACTGGTTAGGATTGACGAAGATGGTTAACGCTAAAATTGCGACCAAAATGACCACAATCGGTATTGCTAGAATTAAGAGCAGTTTCTTCATTTGTTTTTCCTTGCTCGAGTGTTTTTACAATTATAAGCGCAGACTCCATTTACCGCTGACAGTTCCAAAAAAGCGTGAAAAATGCCTGGTTTTAACCTGCAACTGACTAATTTAAAAACAAAAAAAGAAGTGGCACTTAAGGTGCCACTTCTTCTCTTAAAAATAAAGCGATATAGCCGTCTAAAGGCTTAAGCTTTCAAAAGTCTTGCAATGTGAGCTTTTAATACATCGATTGCGATACGGTTTTTACCACCGCGAGGAACAATAATGTCCGCATATTGCTTAGAAGGTTCGATAAACTGCATGAACATCGGACGTACTGTTTGTTGATACTGCTTGAGAACAGATTCCATAGTTCGGCCTCGTTCTTCCACGTCACGCTTAACACGACGAAGCAAGCAAATATCTAACGGTGTATCCATAAATACTGTCGCGTGCATCAAATCACGAAGACGAGGGTCAGTAAGAAGAAGGATACCTTCTAGAATGATCACCTTTTTAGGCGTCATTGTGGTCGTGTTACTTGTTCTTGTGTGTTCAGTGTAGCTGTACTCAGGTACTTCTACTGCTTCACCACGTACCAATTTTTCAAGGTGCTCACACAGTAGGTCGTGGTCCAACGCACTCGGGTGATCGTAGTTCGTCTTTACTCGCTCTTCCATGCTTAGGTGGCTTTGGTCGTTGTAGTAGCAATCTTCCGTGATGACACCGATTTGATGATCGCCTACTTTCGCGCGAAGCTCATTATAAATAGTGCTCGCGATCAGACTTTTTCCAGAAGCAGAAGCGCCAGCAATACCTACGATGACGCATTGATTATTATCAGACATTAGTTTGCACCCGATGATGATTTCTAGTCACATAAAAAGATAAACTGCCTGATTATAGGGAGTTCACCCCATAGTTACTAGCTGGAATTAGGGTTTAGTCATAAGTTTCTGCCTGCTCAGAGGATTAACCTCCGAGCAAACGTTAAAATGTGCAATTATCAACCAATAGGCATAGTAAACTTAGTTCACCATTGTAAAGCTAATCGCATCTGGTTTTGCTTTGCCTTGCCAAAACATCGTGCTACATACGCGATCGGCAAGCTGCTTGTAATACCCTGCATGCTCACTTTCTGGGCGCCTTGCTACTGTTGGCACGCCAGCGTCAATATCTTCTCGCATAGAGATATGAAGCGGAATTTGTCCTAGCAGTGCTAAGCCAAACTCTTGCGACATTTTTTCTGCACCACCCATGCCAAAAATATGCTCTTTCGCGCCACATTGACTACAAATGTGATAACTCATGTTTTCCACAACACCGATAACCGGGACATGGACTTTGTTAAACATTGCCGCTCCCTTTCTTGCATCGGCAAGCGCCAAGTCTTGCGGTGTCGTGACTAACACACTACCTGTCACCGGAATCTGTTGTGACAACGTCAACTGTATATCACCCGTACCTGGCGGCATATCAATCACCAAATAATCTAAATCGGGCCAGTCTGTTTCCGTTAATAACTGCGACAACGCTTTTGAAGCCATTGGACCGCGCCATATTGCCGCTTCTGATTTGTCCACTAAATAGCCGATAGAGTGAGTATAGATGCCGTGAGCGAAAATGGGCTCCATCCACTTGCCATCACGAACTTCTGGTTTTGCATCTTCTTGCCCCAACATCATAGGTACAGACGGGCCATAGATATCCGCATCCAACAATCCCACTTTCGCCCCAGATTGAGCAATCGCCAACGCTAAGTTAACCGCAGTCGTTGATTTACCGACCCCACCTTTCGCAGAACTAACGGCAATGATGTTCTTAACACCTTTAACCGGATTGGCCACTTGAGTTTCTAATGCTTTAACTCCAAGGCGAATATTGAATGGGAATTCAGGCACTTTATCTGCGGTTTGTTGCTGTTTAATCCAGTCATGCAATATGGTTTGAAGCTCATTACTTGCGAATGGTAACGTTATCTCAACAGAACCTTGTGCCGTAATCGAAATTGCGCCATGAATATCTGCCCAATTTTCCACCAACTGTGGATGCTGGAATTGGTTAAACCAGTGACAAAAATCTTGTTTTGAAGTGAACTGATGCATAAGTCCTCCTTTTAGATGTCATGCTAACACCGTCCTGCCTCAACCAGAACCCCAAAAAAACTAAGGCATTCCGCAGTTTGACACCTTGGAGTTAGTGAGTTCATGGGGTAGTATTATCCATCAAAATTTATTTATACCTATCAAGAAAAGCGAATATTAAGTATGGCAAACGATCCAAGAAACTTTCCGTCAAGGAAAATGCTGGTAACTTGTGCCCTTCCGTACGCTAACGGTTCGATCCACCTTGGTCATATGCTTGAGCATATCCAAGCGGACATTTGGGTTCGTTACCAACGCCTACGCGGCAACACTGTAAACTTCATCTGTGCTGACGATGCTCACGGCACGCCAATCATGCTTAAAGCGCAACAGATGGGTATTACTCCTGAAGAAATGATTGCCGCAGTTAGCGAAGAGCACCAGAAAGACTTTGCTGGCTTTGATATCAGCTTTGATAACTACCACAGCACACACTCAGATGAGAACCGTGAGCTAGCGTCACACATTTATCTTGAGCTGAAGAAAAACGGTTTCATTTCTAGCCGCACAATTTCTCAGTTGTTCGACCCAGAAAAAGAGATGTTCCTACCGGACCGTTTCGTAAAAGGTACGTGTCCAAAATGTAAGTCAGAAGACCAGTACGGTGACAACTGTGACAACTGTGGTGAGACTTACAGCCCAACAGAACTGATCAATCCTAAATCTGCGGTTTCTGGTGCGACGCCAGTAATGAAAGATTCTGAGCACTTCTTCTTCGACCTGCCTCAGTTTGAAAGCATGCTAAAAGAGTGGACTCGCTCTGGCTCGCTACAAGCTGAAACCGCGAACAAAATGCAAGAGTGGTTTGAATCAGGTCTACAACAATGGGATATCTCACGTGACGCGCCATACTTCGGCTTCGAGATCCCAGGTGAGAAGAACAAATTCTTCTACGTATGGCTAGACGCACCTATCGGCTACATGGGTTCTTTCAAAAACCTATGTGACAAGCGCGACGACCTAGATTTCGACGAGTACTGGAAGAAAGACAGCTCAGCAGAACTGTACCACTTCATCGGTAAAGACATCGTTTACTTCCACAGCCTATTTTGGCCAGCAATGCTAGAAGGTTCTGGCTTCCGCAAGCCTAACAACGTATTCGTACACGGTTACGTAACCGTAAACGGCGCGAAAATGTCGAAGTCTAAAGGTACTTTCGTAAAAGCAAGCACTTACCTAGAGCACCTAGACCCTGAGTGTCTACGTTACTACTACGCGGCGAAGCTAAACAGCCGTATCGACGATCTAGATCTTAACCTTGAAGACTTCACTCAGCGCGTAAACGCTGACGTTGTTAACAAGATCGTTAACCTGGCATCTCGTAACGCAGGTTTCATCGCAAAACGTTTTGAAGGAAAACTGTCTGACAACTTTGCAGAGCCTGAGCTTTACAACGAATTTGTTGCTGCGGCTGACCGTATCGCTGAGCTTTACGAAACACGTGAATTTGGTCGTGCAATCCGTGAAATCACTGCACTGGCAGACAAAGCTAACCAATACGTTGATGAAAAAGCACCGTGGGTTGTAGCAAAAGAAGAAGGCAAAGATCAGGAGCTACAAGACATCTGTTCTGTCGGTATCAACCTGTTCCGTGTACTGATGACTTACCTGAAACCAGTGATGCCTGCACTTGCTGCACGTACTGAAGCGTTTCTAAACCAAGAGCTGACTTGGGAAAACATCGCTGCGCCACTAACAGGCCACGAGATCACTAAGTTCAAAGCACTGTTCAACCGTATCGATCCGAAGAATGTTGAAGCGATGATCGAAGCATCTAAAGAAGATGCGGCGGCAGAAATGGCGGCGAAAGAGAAAGCAGAAGCGGAAAAGAACAAGGCTAGCCAAACTGAGCTAGACAAAGAGCCAATCGCTGAAGAGATTGAGTTCGACGCTTTTGCAGCAGTAGATATGCGTATCGCTCGTATCATCTCTTGTGAAGAAGTGCCAAAAGCAAACAAACTGCTTAAGTTCCAACTGGACATCGGTGGTGAAACTCGTCAAGTGTTCTCTGGTATCAAGTCAGCGTACAAACCTGAAGAGCTAGAAGGCAAGCTAACGGTAATGGTAGCAAACCTAAAACCTCGTAAGATGAAGTTTGGTATGTCTGAAGGTATGATCCTAGCGGCAGGCCCTGGTGGTAGCGACCTGTGGATCCTTGAGCCACACGAAGGCGCTCAACCTGGCATGCGCGTAATGTAAGTTGTAGCTTTACGATCAAATTTAAAAAGTCCTCGCCAGTTCAGCGGGGACTTTTTTTTGACTGAATTCACACTTTTGGGGAGTTTGCGCACCAAACTTGTACAGCACCTTTCCCATCACAAGCCTAACTTACTGTTTTAATGGAAGTTAATTAGTGGCATCAAAACTGCAATCTTCCTTGCTAGGTCCAAACACTAACAAGGAGTTGGTTATGTTTGTTTTGATTTCCACATTATTATCTATCGCTATTTTAGCCGGAATATATCACTTATCTTCTAAACGAGAGCAGCAACATGCGCGCAAATATCAGCTGTTAACATTGTTGCGAGATGTTGTTCACCTTCTGAGACACCACCGAGCTGCTACTCACTACTCGCTTCAGTTCCAACAAAACGATCAACAAAAATTGGACGCTCTTCATGATGCTCTGACTAACAAACTGCATCTTTTGGTCGAAACCTCACGCTTTGAAAATAAACCCATGTATCGCGTGCTGCAGATCAAAGTAGGAAAACTGCTTGAACAATGGAACGATCACAGTGTTGCAAGGAACCAGATGGAGCATGGTAAGTTAATTCGTCATTGCTTGTTCTTGATGGATGAAGTCACGATTGCTTGGTTAGCGGTAGAACAACGAGATGATCTACATAATGAGTACCACATGAACTGGCAAAACATCATGGATAGCTTAGAAACCCTGACTCAATTGAGAATTAGCATTCAAGACTTGGGAGAGCAAGGGGGGAGTGAGCGTTTCAAAAATTACGCATCGGTTATGACACGTAAGCTAAATCAATTAGCAGTTATCGCTCCGCTTAGTATCGTTTCTCCTGCTTCCACACGCTCAATACAGACATTAAATAACTATGTGACAGGCAGTCATGTCGATTTAACAGAAGCAGAGCTTTATGGAGTCACATCAGACTTATCGTTGACCATCTTCAATACTTACGACCACATCCTTTCAGACATCGTTGAAGCATTGTATCTACCGTTGCCCAAACTCTCTGTAGCAAGATAAGCTCTATACAGTGCCGTGCCAATTGTCACAACAGGAACGTAACTGGTATCTATAGGTAAAAACAAAAAAACCGCAGACCTTAGGTTCTGCGGTTTTTCATTCATCTAACTTCTCAGCGCTTAGCTATCATCTTCTGTGAAGTTCGTTGGTAATTGCTTTTTCATCTCGTTCCAGATTAGCGCGCTTTCCATACCATAGTGACGAATCACAACTGGCAGTTGTTCACGCTGACCACTTTCACAAGTTTCTAGCAACTGATGGTAAAACTTCAGCGCTAGCTCACGAGAAGCTGGGTTTGAGAAGTAATAGCTACCAACGCGATCATAGAGCTTCTTCAAGCCATTAAAAATCAAACCGTAAATCTGATTCCCTGAATGGAATGCTAGGCGTTGGAACAACATGTAGTCGTAAAAGTTGAACGTTTTAGCAATCAAGATTTCTTGACGCTTCACTTCATCTTTCTCGTTGTCTTCTTTCACGTTCTGTAAGACTTTCTCAGCATAAGGTGAAGAAGCGATGAAATCGTCCCAAGAAGCAGCATTCATTAAAGCTTCACAAGATTCAATTACATTCTTGATCGTGCGCTCAGAATTCTCTTTATTTGCTTTAAATGCATAACGCATAAAGATAGGGCTGATGTTGGTACGTGCTGCAAGCAAATCTTCTACAATGTTTGTTGCGTTATCTACGTCCAACGTCATCAACGTATCCAAAATATGCAGACCAGAGGTCTCCATAAATTGGTTTACCTTCGTTGGTTTACCGTGTTGGATTGTTAACCAACCATCACGGGCTAGTCGTTGAAGAACCTCTCGTAAAGTCGTTCGAGTAACACCAATTAGCTCAGACAGCTCGCGTTCAGCAGGTAAAATAGAGCCAGGAGGAAAACGGCCGTTCCAAATGCTCTCGATAATATATTTTTCTGCGAATCCCGCAGGGCTTTTCGCCTTTATGACCATTCTACTTTTTATCCAATATTGATTTCTGAGGGTCGATACTACTCATCATACCACTACTTAACGGTTTGAGAAAATTTACGATCAATAATTGAAACGATTCTACAATATAGAGTTAATACTCTATATGTTGTGTCAATTTAGGATGGTCTGACGTGCGAGTGAAAGCGGTAAAATCTGAATTTTCGTTTAATTAAACAGCTCACAAATCGCGGAGAAATAAAGACTACTGCGTCACAATTTTATATTCAAAATATGAAAAATTACTTTGTATATCACAGTTAATATTCTTTCTTAATTTGCCTTTTCTCGTCACTGACCGTCATTTAAAATCCAAGAGGATTTTTTTGAGCCTTTCATGATATAGTAACGCCGTTTTGATCGCGTTATTACATTTAAAAAGTCATTTTAGTCGGTAGCATCACGTTTTGTTATTGACTAATAAATGCCTGAGTGTAGAGTTTGCGGTCGAAAGTGAGCGGTGCTTGAGTTCAGGGGAAGTAACTTGGCAAGACTGCAATAAACAAAGGATTGTTGTTTTACTAAGTTATTGTTTTAAAAGACTAGTTAATAAGTCTCACAAACAGATACTTAAGCACTATTGTAGTGTCTATTCATAATTTTGTTATAAAGAGAATTATCATGCCGATATCGCTCGGAAACGCTTTTATCAAGAACTTTCTTGGTAAAGCGCCTGATTGGTACAAAGTTGCCATTATAGCCTTCTTAATAATTAACCCGATTGTATTCTTCCTAATAAACCCATTTGTTGCTGGGTGGTTGCTGGTTGCTGAATTTATTTTCACGCTTGCAATGGCATTGAAATGCTACCCATTACAACCTGGTGGTTTACTTGCTATTGAAGCCATCGCTATCGGCATGACTAGCCCTGCGCAAGTTAAGCACGAGTTGGTGGCAAATATTGAGGTATTACTGCTGCTGGTATTTATGGTTGCTGGCATCTACTTCATGAAGCATTTATTGCTGTTCATTTTTACCAAAATTTTACTTGGTATTCGCTCCAAAACCCTTCTATCACTTGCGTTTTGCTTTGCCGCTGCATTTTTATCTGCGTTTTTGGATGCTTTGACGGTTATCGCCGTTGTTATCAGTGTTGCGATCGGTTTCTACTCTATCTACCACAAAGTGGCGTCAGGTAACCCGATTGGTGACCATGACCACACACAAGATGACACGATCACTGAGCTAACGCGTGATGACTTAGAAAATTACCGCGCCTTTTTACGCTCATTGTTGATGCACGCTGGTGTAGGTACTGCGCTAGGTGGCGTAACCACTATGGTAGGTGAACCTCAAAACTTAATTATTGCAGACCAGGCGGGTTGGTTATTTGGTGAATTCCTAATCCGTATGTCTCCAGTGACGCTACCCGTATTTTTCTGCGGTCTCATCACTTGTGCTCTAGTCGAAAAGCTTAAAGTGTTTGGCTACGGTGCAAAACTTCCTAACAACGTTCGTCAAATCCTCGTTGACTTTGACAATGAAGAGCGCAAAACGCGTACCAATCAAGACGTTGCAAAGCTATGGGTTCAAGGGCTTATTGCTGTTTGGTTGATCGTAGCATTAGCCTTACACTTGGCGGCAGTAGGCTTAATTGGTCTTTCAGTGATCATCTTAGCGACGGCTTTCACTGGCGTCATTGAAGAGCATTCCATGGGTAAAGCGTTTGAAGAGGCTCTGCCTTTCACTGCACTACTTGCGGTATTTTTCTCGATCGTTGCGGTAATCATCGACCAAGAGTTGTTTAAACCAGTTATCGACGCGGTGCTTGCCGTTGAAGATAAAGGCACTCAGTTAGCTCTGTTCTATGTCGCGAATGGCTTACTATCAATGGTGTCGGATAACGTATTCGTCGGTACGGTTTACATCAATGAAGTAAAAACAGCACTCATTGAAGGTCTCATTACTCGCGAGCAGTTCGACTTACTGGCAGTTGCTATCAACACTGGTACTAACCTACCATCTGTTGCTACGCCAAACGGTCAAGCGGCATTCCTATTCCTACTCACCTCGGCTCTCGCTCCATTAATTCGTCTGTCTTACGGTCGAATGGTTATCATGGCGCTGCCTTACACCATCGTTCTTGCGATTGTCGGGCTAATGGGCATTATGTTCTTCCTAGAGCCTGCAACTGCTTCTTTCTACGATGCAGGCTGGATTTTACCTCATAGTGGTGATCTGACTCCCGTAGTCTCCGGCGGTCACTAAAATTTGAGTTGATTAGGAAACTTATCCACGTTAAAAAGCTCTGAGTATTCAGAGCTTTTTCTATTTCAGACAGGAACAAAAACGTGACTATTTTAAATTCACTTAACCAGTTTTCGAAGGGACGCTTATCGTGGCTGCTGCTTCTGCTATTCGTCGTTTTCTTTGAAGCATGTGCCCTCTATTTTCAGCACGTCATGATGCTTGCACCATGTGTCATGTGTATCTACGAACGAGTCGCGATGATGGGAGTGGGTGTCGCTGCAATCGTTGGTCTTATGGCACCAAATAACCCAGTTTTCCGTTGGCTAGGTTTGATTGGCTGGGGATTAAGCTCTTACAAAGGACTGTTGCTTGCTCAGCAGCACGTTGATTATCAGTTTAACCCATCACCATTCGCGACTTGTGATTTATTCGTAACATTCCCTAGTTGGGCTCCGCTTAATCAGTGGGTTCCTTGGATGTTCGAGGCATACGGCGATTGCTCGAAGATTGTTTGGCAATTCCTCGATTTATCAATGCCACAATGGTTAGTAGTTATTTTCGCGGGCAATTTAATCGCTTTAGCATTAATTGTGATCGCACAATTCTTCCCAGCAAGACGCACTAATCCGATTCGTTAATCCTTCAGAGAAATGATAACGAAAAAAGCCGACCAGATGGTCGGCTTTTTACTGAGTATACATCGCGGCTATTTAATTTAACCACGTTAACTCAACCACGTGATTGACCACAACACTGCTTGAACTTTTTGCCGCTCTCACAAGGACAAGGATCATTGCGCCCGATACCTTTGAATGGGTTTAGGCTTTGAGCCTTATTGCCTACCATCAATTCATCCGCACCTAACGCCACTTCACCGACCATCAAATCAAGCTGGTCGACCAAATCTGCAAGAGCTGGAGGCGTTTCAATACCGGCGTCGCGCATCTGTTGCTGCGTTGCCGACTCATCGATAGCCAGCATCAAAGTGGTCAGTAATGCTTGTAGCATACGCTGCAATCCATCATTGAGCTCAACGTCTTGCCATTGTTCTTCAATCATTGGCCAAACAGACATAAAGCCTTCGGCAAAATCAGCAAGTTGTTCAGGTTCTTTGCCTGTTAGCTCTAGCACGGAATATTCGTTTCGTTGAATTCGGTTGTGCTGCTTGTGAATTTGCTCTTCTACTGCCGGTTGAATCGCTTTGAATCCTTCACCTAATAGCGGCTCTAACCACTTTTCAGGAGCGAGTGGTTTTGTCGTCAAATTAGCAGCGAGCACTGCGCCTTCGATAAATAGGCAAGATTCATCGATGTGAATTTCGCCTTTCTCAATCAATGTGTATTGCATGACATCTGGTTTCCCATAAATTTGGCGGCATTATACCTCAGAGCATAAAAGCACGTAACCGGGAGTTGCGAGTTTGACTGTATTGAGTGCTTTGAGTCTTTTAATGACAAACTTAGCTTACATCGCTACAATCGCCCTCCTTTTTATCACCAAACTGTATTAGGCAAACTATGCGAGTTGTACTAGGCCCAATGGAAGGCGTTTTAGACCATTTGATGCGCCAAATCCTGACCGAGATAAACGACTATGACCTATGTGTTACGGAATTTGTTCGAGTCATCGACCAGTTATTGCCCGATCATGTATTTCACCGTTTATGCCCGGAGCTGTTGCAAGGTTCTCAAACCGCATCAGGTGTGCCAGTACATGTGCAATTGTTAGGACAAGAACCAAACTGGATGGCTGAGAACGCAATTAAAGCGGCAAGCCTTGGCGCTAGAGGCATCGATATAAATTTTGGTTGCCCAGCCAAAATGGTCAATAAAAGTAAGGGCGGTGCTGCTCTACTTCAGCACCCTGAGCTAATTCACCGTGTGGTTAAGGCATGTCGAGAAGCCGTTCCAGAGGCTATTCCTGTGACCGCAAAAATTCGTCTTGGCTGGGAAAACCCTGAAGATTGCTTTGAAATTGTTGATGCCATTCAATCTGCTGGTGCAAATGAACTCACCGTTCACGCTCGGACTAAGCAGGGTGGTTACAAAGCGTCTGAGATAAAATGGGATTACATCAACCAAATTCGCGAACGTTTTGATATTCCGCTTATTGCGAATGGCGAAATTTGGAATTATGAAGATGGTCAACGTTGCATTGAAACGACTGGCGTTGACTCTTTGATGGTGTGCCGCGGCGCTTTCAATATCCCTAACTTGGGCAACATGGTAAAACACAACCACCAGCCAATGTCATGGCCCGAGGTGGTTGAGCTACTGATCTACTACTCCAAGTTTGAGATGAAAGGCGACAAAGGCTTGTACTATCCAAACCGCGTAAAACAATGGTTCTCTTACTTACGTCAGGCCTATCCTGAAGCAAAAGATCTATTCAGAGAAATTCGAACGTTTAACAAAGCCGCGCCGATTGTTGAGCATATTCAACGTTATCGTGATGAGTTAAATTCTCAGGTTGCATAAAACCTGAGCATTGCAAAGGGCGAACTGCTCGCCCTTTAAGCGCTTAAATCTTCGTAGCAAATCTTATTTTTGCCTGTACTCTTGGCTTGATATAACTTTTCATCTGCCGCTTTAAATAACTCATCAAAGCTTTCCACTCGGTTCTCTTTACTGAACACCACACCGCCAGAGATCGTAAAACCTTCTTTAGTCACGCGTGTCGAGCGTTCGTCTATGGCTTTTTTTACCCGCTCTAGAATCAGCTTAATGCCTTCCGAGTCTTCGTCGTAAATCGCCAACACGAACTCTTCGCCACCAAATCTTGAGGCGACATCGGTGTGGCGAATATTTTCACGTATACATTTTGCAACTAGCTGAATCGCAGAGTCGCCTACATCATGACCATAGGTATCATTGATCTTCTTGAAGTTATCAATATCGAACACTGCTAATGCAACCTGTTTTTTCGTCATCTTATTGCGCCACACGGTTTGCATTCCTCGACGGTTCAACAAGCTCGTCATCGGATCTCTGGCGGCGAGATCTTTAAAATAACGTCGCTCACTATGCATATTCACATAGAACAATACGACTGTGCTCAAAACGTAAATAGAGATCGCAACAATAAGGCTGTATTTTTCGAAAACCGCTAGGTTCTTAGCTTCATCCCAAAGGTTGTACTCGTAATACATACTGTGATTCGCACTCAATCGCTCTAACTCGACTGGTTTGATACGTGTACTGTTTGAAGGAATGGATTGTAAATTGGAAACCAAATGAAACTTACCAACAAGACCTAGCGACGAAGCCATCAACGCATTGACATCAAAATCAATGGACAGCACACCTTGATGCCTCCCTTTTTCGTAAACAGGCACCGTCATACTAATGATTTGACCTTCCATCGAATCCAACATCGGCCCAGGTCCGGCCAAGGTGATGTTCACTTTATCTTGTGCGGTTTTTTGCCAAAATGGGCGCGCTTTTAGCGTTGACCAAAGCTCTCTAGTGAAGTTTTTCGCGTACGTGTCAGGAGACGAAATGACGTAACCACGTTTATCGATGTAGTGAATACCAACGATATGGGATTCAATATCGTGCAGAAAAGACAATGACGGCGCAAAACCCGCCTTTTGTTCAGCTAATTGGTTAATCGTTGAACCTTGCTGACATAAGCTTTCATCGCCCACAATCATGTAATCAAGATCAACCGCAGGTAACCCCTCACTGTAGACACTCTCTAGCAACAAGACGTCTATCGGCCAAATATAACAAAGCCCCTTTTTGACTAAAGAATTGTGCTCTTCAGACAATGGGTTAGCGTAATTCGTATAGTTAGTAAAACTATAATCTAAGGCGGTGAGGACTTTAATACCACGGGACATGGCACGATCAATACGTGCATACTCAGAATCAATATAGCGATTGACCGCATCGTAGTAGTTTTTTGTCGTAACAAGCAAAACCACTACAAATAATGCGAGGGGAAAAAAGATGACAAATGAGAGACTAAATCGCCTTGGGTTAACCATTGAGTACCATGTATGTGAAGGTATATCGTCTCTATCAAATAACGCGATTACGCTGTCTTACCAACTGGCAATGCATAACGCGCATCGCCAGAAAATCAGATAACCAACAAATGTGTACGTGTTGTAGGAGACTGTTTATATATTAAAGAAGTTTAATCAATATAGAACGTAGTGTCACTTTAGTTGCCACAATTTGAAGCTCTGCGCAGGCATATTGACAGAAAGATGACCCTTATAATCAATAAGTTCGCGTCCATCCAGCAGTGACGAAAGATGGGTTGCCTCCAAACCAAGTTGCCACAGAGGCAAGTCAATTGAACCCTCATCGCCACTTAGATTCATCACAACAACGATCACTTCACTTCCAAGTACGCGCGCATAAGCCAGCACGTTGGTATCGCAATGCAGCCATTGAATACTACCAGACTGTAAAGACTTGTACTGTTTACGTATCGAAATCCATTGCTTGTAAATCGACAGCCATGCTGAGTTTTCGATTTCATTCCAAGGGAAACAGCGACGATTATCCGGGTCCAGCCCTCCCTCTAGTCCGACTTCACTCCCATAGTAAATACAAGGTGTACCGACGTATGTCATGAGCAGAGCAAGTGCGATGTTCATTTTACGCTTATCACCATCAACCAGTGTGATAAAACGAGCAGTATCATGACTATCGAGTTGATTTAGCTGCGATAGCTGATTCGAAAATGGAATTTTTGCTCTGGCTTCGTCCAACCATGCTTTAAACTCCAAACCATCAATGTTGATTGGTTCATACATAATATCTTGCTGCGCGATAAAAGCTCGAACTGGATGAGCAAAACCGTAGTAGTTCATCGCCCCATCTTCTTGGTCACCTTGCAGCCACTGTGTTGCTTCAAAAAAGTGCTCACCTAGCACATAGGCATTCGGATTGACTGACTTCGTCGCATGGCGAAACGCTTCAACATAATGAGCATTGTTTTTCGCTCCCTCTCCTTCGCCAAGCATATGAATAACATCAAATCGCCAACCATCGACTGAGTATGGTGGCTTAAGCCAGTGCTTAATGACAGATGCTTCGCTTTGATAGATATAGTCACGCACTTGTTCATTTTCGAAGTTCAGAACCGGTAAGTTACCAATGCCCTTCCAACCAATATAGTGATTGGTTTCGCCTTCAAAAAAGTAGTAATCGCGGAACTTTGACTGCGGATTGCCATACGCCCCTTCTCCTTTTTGTTGGATATCAAACCAAGGATGATGCACTGACGTGTGGTTAAACACCGCGTCTAAGACAATCTTCATATTCTTACCACGGATTTTCTCACACAGTTCAGCAAACTGATCATTGGTGCCAAACATAGGATCAACAGTGAAGTAATCAGTGGTGTCGTATTTGTGGTTACTTGGTGAAGAAAAAATTGGATTGAAGTAAAGCGCTGTTACGCCGAGCTGCTCAAGGTAATCCAACCTCTGCTCTACACCTTTGAGATCGCCGCCAAAAAACTCTCTTGCTCCTGTATTTTTGTGAGATCCCACCGCTTCTCCCCACGATTTAATGATCGCTTCTGAATCATACTGAGCATAAGCGTGGCGAATATCAGACTCACTTTTACTAGCAGAAAAACGGTCAGGAAAGATTTGATAGAACACTTGCTCTTGGACCCAGCTTGGTGGTTGATGGTTTACATTCAACTTAAAGTGGAACTCTTTGGGTGGAATACGCTTTTGTACGCCTCGTGCATCGAGCCAGTATTGTTGTCCGTCTTTGAGGAGCTTAAACACATAATGTGTGACATCTCGATCTCGATTTGGTCGGAACGATGCTTCCCATAGTAACAATTCCCCAGCAGTTCCAATTTGAGTCATGTCGACCAGACATTCTTCATTGTCCGGCTCAAGACGCACATATACGGAATCAAAATCCAATGTCTCGGTTTTCAGTCTGACTGTTACTTGCTCTTGATTAAAAGCTAAACCATCAATAGTTTGACTATGAAAAATAAATGGCAGGTTCATTATGGGCACTCCTCGTCATCGGATATGCCACTATGTTATTGAAGAATGAGAGACAAGAAATCCTCCTTGCGAGTTGACATATCAGCCAATTTTCCCAAGGAGGATCACACTTAGTAGGCGTAGTGACTTGTCGGATACCGCTTAGTTCAACAAGAGACTGTCATCTGCAAGCTCTTCACCACGCACTTTGGAGAACATATCCAACAAGTCTGGTACTTGCATGTTAGCGCGCTGCTCTCCAGCCACATCTAGCACAATTTCACCTTGGTGAAGCATTACGGTCCTATCGCCACATGCTAATGCGTCTTTCATCGAATGCGTCACCATCATCACGGTTAAATCGAACTCATCGACAATACGTTTAGTTAAGTCGATAACAAACGCCGCCATACGAGGATCAAGCGCAGCCGTGTGTTCATCAAGCAATAACAACTTACTCTCCGATAACGTCGCCATCACAAGGCTAACGGCTTGTCGTTGTCCACCGGACAGTAAGCCAATGCTATCGCCCAGACGATCTTCTAAACCAAGCCCTAGGATGCTAATTCGCTCTTGGAACAACTTGCGACGTTTAGCTGAAAGCGCCAAACCCCAACTGCGTTTTTTACCACGCATGTACGCTAAAGCCATGTTCTCTTCTATCGTTAGCTCTCCACAGGTTCCGGCCAATGGATCTTGAAACACTCGTGCGCATTGCGTCGCACGTTGGGCAACCGTCTGCTTGGTGACGTCTTTGCCATCAATGAGCACCTGACCACCTATCATCGGCGTCTCACCTGTTACCGCGCCAAGCAACGTCGATTTTCCTGCGCCATTAGATCCAATCACGGTAAGAAATTGATGCTCTGGAACCTCTAAAGAGACGCCTTTCAATGCACGATTTTCTAAAATCGTCCCTGGGTTGAACGTGACCTGAATGTTATTAAGTTCAATCATAACGCCTCCCCCGAACCATTTTTTGATGCCGCTTGTTTAGCATCGGTAACGCGTTGTTTCGCTCTCATGCTCTGTTTTAGCTTTGGAGCAATAAGCGCCACAGCCACCAATACTGCGGTAACAAGGTTGAGGTCTGAAGCTTGTAAACCAAACATGCCAGAGCTCAAAGCGAAAGCTACAGCAAGACGATAAAGCACCGAACCGATGATGACAGCAAATACCGCAACCCAAATTTTTCGCCCGGGAATAAGGGTCTGGCCCAAAATCACAGCAGCCAAACCAACCACAATGGTGCCCACGCCAGAGGTCACATCTGCAAAGCTGTTCGTTTGTGCAAACAACGCGCCTGCAAATCCGACAAAACCGTTGGATAAAGCCAACCCAAAGTAGGTATAAAAACCAGTGCTCGCCCCTTGCGCAGAAACCATACGCGCATTCACGCCCGTGGCTCGTAAACCAAGACCAAAGTCGCTGTTGAGCAAGCGAATCACAAAGAAAGCGGACAAAAGAACTAAGACCCCAACAACCAGAGGACGAATGAACATCGGATCGCCCAAGGCTTCAAACGGCGTGAGAATCGTATCCTCTCCAAGCAACGCCATATTAGGTTTGCCCATAATACGAATATTGATTGAAAATGCCGCGATCATGGTAAGAATGGAAGCTAACAGGTGCAAAATACCACATCGAACAGCCAGAAAAGCGGTTACCCAACCCGTCATACTACCGGCTATCATCGCCATTATTGTCGCAAGCCAAGGATTAACACCTGCGACAATCGCCGTTGCAGCCACCGCCGCTCCCATTGGAAAGCTGCCATCCACACTCAAATCGGGGAAATCGAGAACACGAAACGTAAGATACACACCCAAGGCAACTAGGCCATAAATTAAGCCAATTTCGAGTGCGCCAAAAAAAGCAAATGCAGACATAACTGCTCCTTTCTGCATGTTCAGGCTGGCTCATACCAACCTGAACTTAAGACTTCTAACGTATACTCCCATCTTCTTTAGCAGAATGCTCTACACGAGAAGTCCGGCGAGTATCAACTTTGGGGCAAGCCTCTATCAACAGACGTGAAGGCCCTAACCCCAAAAAAGAGCGTTACTTATTGCATGCTTGTCGCACGTTCAACCACAGAACTTGGCAGCTTGATACCGAGCTTAGATGCTGCGCTTTCATTAATTACGAGGTCAGAGCCCGTCGCAACTTTTACATCCAGCTTGCCTGGTTCTTGACCATCAAGAATCGCCGCCACGTAATCAGCGGTTTGCACACCAACCTGGTAGTAGTCAAAACCTAAGCCTGCAATTGCTCCTTTTTCGACATATGACGTCGCACCACCAAAGACAGGTTTTTTCGCTTGATTCGCTGCCACAATCATCCCTTCAATCGCACTTGCAACTGTATTGTCTGTTGGGGCGTAAAGAATGTCTGATTTCGCTGCAATCGCTTGAGTCGCAGACTGAACATCAGCACTTTTTAGTGCGGTCGCTTCAACCACTTGTATGCCTTTTGCTTCTGCGCTTTCTTTTAGCAGTTCAACCAAAGTCACGGCATTAGCTTCACCGGGATTAAATACAACCCCGATGCTTTTCACCTGAGGGAGAATTTCTTGGATGAGATCGACATGCTGAGCAACGGGTGAAAGATCAGACAGGCCAGTTACGTTTTTGCCTGGTTGTTCCATCGACTTAACCAATTTCGCACCGACCGGGTCTGTTACCGCAGTAAAGACAACAGGAATAGAGCGCGTTGCCGACACCAAGGCTTGTGCCGAAGGCGTCGCGATACCCACTAACACATCAGGATTTTCGCCGACGTACTGACGGGCAATTTGCACTGCAATCGCAGGGTTACCCTGTGCGGTCTTATAATCAAATTCTAGATTTTTGCCTTCTTCGTAGCCTTTCGCTTTTAAACCATCAAGCAATCCTTGACGCGTCGCGTCTAACGCGGGGTGTTCGACAATTTGTGAAACTGCAACGGTTGCAGTGGCGGCCAGTACATTGGCAGAAGAGAAAATAGCAGTAGCAGATAGAACGGCAGTGGCTAATAAACGTTTCGTTTTCATCATAACTCCTTGATGTGACTTCGTCCTTGTTTCGCGAGCATTCAACATGAATATCGACTCGTGAATTCAAATGTTTGAAGGGGGTAATGTTGTGTTCGTATAACTGTGCACTTATTGCGCATCTTGTTTTTATTATTACTACTAAGTCTTAGTAAAGAAAAGAAAGATTTAACACTAAAGCAACATTTGTGATCGAGAGGTCTCTTCATCTCGATAAGAATCCTTGGTAAACCAAGTAATGTACGCACCATCAAAGATGGTAGGAGTGGCTAAAGCGCAAGGTAATCACAGGCAGGATCAAAAATGGAGTGGCTAATGCACACTCCATTTCAAACAATTTAAATTAGAACCAACGCTCTAGTGAGGACTTATCAAGCTGACGAAACGCTCGATTCAATATTATCGCAAGCTCTTTATAACGAGGGCGAGCTTTAACAGGCTCTAGTGCAAAACCTGTTTCCACAATCTTTTGATGTAGCTCCCGATACCAAGACGCCAGAGAAGGCGGCAATTTCGTGTTGGATCGAGCACCAAGCCACCAAATGCCTTGAAGTGGCAAGCTAATCGCAAACAAGGCAACAACAATGGATTGAGGTAACGCGTGGTAATTGTTGAATGCCATTTGAGTGAGTACGCTGATCGCAGCAACGGCTGGCATGACTTTAATGCCAAAGCGAGTCGCCTTAATGATACGCTGTTCTGGAAATATGGCGCTTAGCTCTTTACGAACCGGCCAGATCTCCATGTAATTCTGGCCATCTTTCAGGCTATGGATCAATCCGACTTTATTACTCATACCGCTCTCTCACTAAAAAATAGTTGAACATTTCAACTGAAGGTACAAAAAATTGATGAAAGTTAATATTCTTTCAAATTTTTTTTGTTATCATTGCTTATTATCGCTATCCTTTGCAGACCCTCAATCTCATTGTTGCTGTTATTTACAATTTAAGCAACTCCGAGATATCTATCTGCACGGATCGCATCATAGTGATGGATGGGTTCATCACTATTTCTTTATATGGAATTAGAACAATTTTTGACCAGGATTAGTACGCAGCCTTCTGGGTATCGGCTATTCTTGTGATTAATTTTTCATTCTTTAACTGATTTTTTATCAGACGAATAACAGGTAGTCATACATGTCTAAGCTAGTTTTAGTTTTAAACTGCGGTAGTTCTTCTCTTAAATTTGCCGTTGTTGATGCCGAGAACGGCGACGAGCACTTATCAGGTCTTGCTGAGTGTCTTCACCTTCCTGAAGCTCGCATCAAGTGGAAACTTGATGGCAAGCACGAAGCTCAACTAGGCAATGGTGCAGCTCACGAAGAAGCACTAGCGTTTATGGTAGAAACTATTCTTGCTTCTAAGCCAGAGCTTAAAGCTAACCTAGGCGCAATCGGTCACCGTATCGTTCACGGCGGCGAGCAGTTCACTCAATCTGCACTAATCACTGATGAAGTTCTAAAAGGTATTCAAGACGCTGCAACATTTGCACCTCTTCATAACCCTGCTCACATCATCGGTATCGAAGCGGCTAAGAAAAACTTCCCAGAGCTGAAAAACGTTGCTGTATTTGACACTGCGTTCCACCAAACTATGCCTGAAGAGTCTTACCTATACGCTCTTCCATACAACCTATACAAAGAACACGGTATCCGTCGTTACGGTATGCACGGTACTTCTCACTTGTTCATCACTCGTGAAGTTGCTGGCCTACTAAACAAACCAGTTGAAGAAGTAAACATCATCAACTGTCACCTAGGTAACGGCGCGTCTGTATGTGCAATCAAGAACGGTCAATCTGTAGACACTTCTATGGGTCTTACTCCACTTGAAGGTCTAGTAATGGGTACTCGCTGTGGCGACATCGACCCTGCGATCATCTTCCACCTACACGACGCTCTAGGTTACTCTGTTGATCAAATCAACACGATGCTAACTAAAGAGTCTGGTCTTCAAGGTCTAACTGAAGTGACTTCTGACTGTCGCTTCGTTGAAGACAACTACGGTGAGAAAGAAGAAGCAACACGCGCAATGGACGTGTTCTGCCACCGTCTAGCTAAGTACGTAGCTGGCTACACTGCTTCAATGGACGGCCGTCTAGACGCAATCACTTTCACTGGCGGTATCGGCGAGAACTCTGGCCCTATCCGTGAAATGGTTCTAAATCGTCTTGGCATCTTCGGTATCGAAGTAGATAGCGAAGCTAACCTTAAAGCTCGCTTCGGCGGCGAAGGCGTTATCACGACTGAAAACAGCCGTATCCCTGCAATGGTTATCTCTACTAACGAAGAGCTAGTCATCGCTGAAGACACTGCACGCCTGACAGGTCTTTAATTGAATTACTGGCTAGCCACTCGGCTAGCCAGATTTTCATTCAAACGAATTTCTTAGGGGCTCAACTCCTATTCTTCGAGCTTCATGGAATAAGAGTTGAGCTTTTATCCCCCAAATAGCTAAAGGTACTCTACGAATGTCTCGTACTATTATGCTTATCCCTACTAGCGCAGGCGTTGGCCTAACAAGCGTTAGCATGGGTGTTCTTCGCGCTATGGAGCGTAAAGGCGTTAAAGTTTCTTTCTACAAGCCAATCTGTCAGCCACGTTCAGGTGGTGATCAGCCAGATCTGACTTCAACTATCGTTGGCCACAACAGCGATATGAAGATCGGTGAACCAATGGCGATGTCTGTTGCTGAAAGCCTAATCGGTAACGACAACATGGACGAGCTGCTAGAAACCGTTGTTGAACGTTACAACCAAATCAACAAAGACGCAGACGTTACGCTAATCGAAGGTCTTGTACCTACTCGTAAGCACCCATTTGCAAACCAAGTAAACGCGGAAATCGCGGCAACACTTGGTGCAGAAATCGTGCTAGTTGCGACTCCAGGTACTGATAACCCAGCGCAACTGAAAGAGCGTATCGAAGTAGCATGTTCTAACTTCGGCGGCACTAAGAACAAAAACATCTCTGGCGTTATCATCAACAAGCTAAACGCTCCTGTTGACGAAGCTGGCCGTACTCGCCCTGACCTATCTGAAATCTTTGACGATGCAGATAGCGCAAAACAAAACGAATTGAAAGTGATGGAAATCTTCAACACTTCTCCAATTCGTGTACTAGGTTGCGTGCCATGGAGCATTGATCTGATTGCGACTCGTGCAATCGACATGGCTAAGCACCTGAAAGCAGATATCATCAACGAAGGTGACATCAACACTCGTCGCATCAAGAGCATCACTTTCTGTGCACGTTCTCTGCCAAACATGATTGAGCATTTCAAACCTGGCTCTCTACTTGTTACTTCTGCAGACCGTCCTGATGTTATCGTTGCTGCTTCTCTTGCTGCAATGAACGGTGTGGATATTGGTGCTGTACTGCTAACTGGCGGTTACGACATCCCTTGCGAAATCGAAGGTCTATGTAAACCAGCGTTCGACACTGGTCTACCTATCTTCAAAGCACAAGGTAACACTTGGCAGACATCTCTAAACCTACAGAGCTTCAGCATCGAAGTACCTGCAGACGATAAAGAGCGTATCGAGTTCATCAACGAGCACGTTGCTGGTCACATCGACGGTAACTGGATCGAGTCAATGACTGAAGGCACTCAGAAGTCTCGTCGTCTAAGCCCACCAGCGTTCCGTTACCAGCTAACTGAACTTGCTCGTAAAGCAGGCAAGCGTATCGTTCTTCCAGAAGGTGACGAACCACGTACTGTTAAAGCGGCAGCAATCTGTGCTGAGCGCGGTATTGCAGACTGTGTACTTCTAGGTAACCCAGATGAAATCCGTCGCGTAGCGGCTCAACAAGGCGTTGAGCTAGGTACTGGCGTAACCATCATCGATGCCGATGCTGTTCGTGAAAACTACGTTGCTCGTCTAGTTGAGCTGCGCGGTGCGAAAGGCATGACGGAAGTTGTGGCTCGTGAGAAGCTACAAGATTCCGTATTCCTAGGCACAATGATGCTTGAGAACGACGAAGTTGACGGCCTAGTTTCTGGTGCTGTTCATACTACGGCGAACACTATCGTTCCTCCGTTCCAAATCATCAAGACTGCACCAAATGCGTCTATCGTATCTTCAGTATTCTTCATGCTTCTGCCTGATCAAGTACTGGTTTACGGTGACTGTGCGATCAACCCAGATCCAACCGCTGAACAGCTTGCTGAAATCGCTATCCAATCTGCTGACTCTGCAGCAGCATTCGGTATCGACCCTCGCGTTGCTATGATCTCTTACTCTACTGGTGAATCTGGTAAGGGTGCAGACGTTGATAAAGTACGTGAGGCAACTCGCATCGCGAAAGAGAAGCGTCCTGATCTAGTGATCGACGGTCCTCTACAGTACGACGCAGCTATCATGGAAAACGTGGCAGCGTCTAAAGCGCCTAACTCTCCAGTAGCAGGTAAAGCGACAGTATTCGTATTCCCAGACCTAAACACGGGTAACACGACTTACAAAGCGGTACAACGTTCAGCTGACCTAGTTTCTATCGGTCCAATGCTGCAAGGTATGCGCAAGCCTGTAAACGACTTGTCTCGTGGCGCGCTAGTAGACGATATCGTGTACACAATCGCTCTAACAGCAATCCAAGCAGACCAAGAAGCTAAATAATCGCTTCTGACATCTAGTTGGACAACTATCCAAAGCCCTCGATTCGTCGAGGGCTTTTTCTATTGTTGGCCACACAGCAAAGAGGCTATTAGCAATAGCACTAATACGCTCTTACGAATACAGCGCCATAAATACCCCAGCCCCAACCACAACACAACCTGTCATCACTGGTGCGATTCGGCGCCAAAGCTTCTTATCCCCTATCGCGATGACCATCCCCATTTTCACAATGGTATTAACCGAAGCGGCAATCAAAATGCCTAACGCAGCAGTGGTCACGCTCAATGTTTGCGTACTTTGACGCCCGAGGGTTAACGAGATCGCATCAACGTCAGTAATCCCTGATAAAGCAGAAAGGATCAACACACCCGCGTTGCCGAACCAGTCAGACAAAGCATGAGCAAGCAGCATAATCACCGCCAACACGAGGCCAAAGAACAGTGCCGACTGCAAAGCAAGAGGGTTCGTTTGCTTATTTGATTGCTCAATCTGCTCAACTTCACTTCTGCGCCAAATCCACCATGCCGGAATGTACAGCGCAACCATCATCGCCATCACAATTGGCCAAAGCAGTTTCACTAATTGTGGATTGATAACAGACAGTACGATAAGTAAACGAGGGAACATGGTTCCGCAGCTCAAAAGAATACCACTAGCGAGTAACGGGCTGATGCTCGCTTGCTCACGAGAAAGATGGGAAAACTGCAATGTTAATGCTGTCGAAGAGCTAAGCCCCGCAAATACAGACGTAAACAAAATACCTCGCTTCGCCCCGCCGATCTTTATCGCAAAATAACCGACAAAAGAGATACTAGCGATCAGCACAACCATCCACCAAATCTCATACGGGTTAAGTGCATTCCAAGGGCCGTAAGATTGATTTGGTAACAGTGGTAACATGACTATCGAGATAAGTAATAAACGCAGTGCTGCGTCTAACTCATACTCTTGCAGTTTTTGTAGCGCTTGATGTAGCTCTCTTTTGTTATCAAGCACCACCGCGGTAATAACGGCCGCTGCTGCAGCCAAAACAGCCTCACCCGACACGGTAAGGTTACCCAGAACAAACACCACCATGATACTAACCACGCCAGTGATGCTCACATCTCCGCTCTTTTTCTGCTGTATAACAAAAGCGATGCAAGTGAGGATGACTAAAGCGATAAGCGCAAAACCAATGAGTAAAGGTGTATAGATGTTGGCGAGAATGCCAACTAAACCACCGAGTAAACCGACTAAAGAAAAAGTACGAATGCCTGCTACACGACTGCCTTCTACGCTATTGCGCATCACCCAGCCACGTTGGGTGCCAACAATTGCCCCTAGTAATAGAGCAATAAGCAGATTCCAAATTAGATGCTCGCCACTGACAAACTCATTGATATCCATGCATCACCCCGTTAAAAAGCGGTTGTTATATCATTAGTTTATTTGAATATGGGTAAGAAGCTGTGACGATGAGAGGATAATCAGAAAATGGCCCCGGTTCCCTGCTTACCATTGCGTCTTATAATTTCATTATTCTTTTATCTACCACCAAAACGTAATAGAACGAAGCGGCCCTCCCTGTTCAATTTATCAGCATTATTTACATTTCAACTGAACTTTCTTACTCGAACTACGTAACGAAGATGGACTGCTATTAAGCAAACTCACACATAAGTAAGGAATACATATGAACAACTCCATCAACAACTCACTGCTAAAGCTTGGTTTAGCTGCAATTCTGTTCAGTTTTTCTTCATTCAGCTTTTCTGCCCCAAGCATTAAAGGCGTTGATCAAGATATGTCCGGAGGAACGGTAACCGCAAAAATGGCTCATGCTGACGACAACGGATGGATGGTCGTCCACCGAACGGACGAATCAATGAAGCCTGGCCCTGTTATCGGCTATGCCCCACTAAAGATGGGACAGAATGAGAACGTGAATGCAATTTTGATGGAACCGGTTGAGTCTGGCGACATGCTGATGCTAATGGTCCACGGAGAAAAAGGGGGAATGAAGACTGGCGTATTTGAATATACACTCGGAGCCAAAGAAGATGGCCCTGTAAAAGTCGACGGAAAATTAGTGATGGACGTCGTACGCGCTAAGTAGACGAGCGCACACTTAAGAGTCACTCTCCTGCTCCTAGTATTTAGTTGGCATCAAAGTACTTAACGATATTGCTAACCGTTAAGTACTTTTTCATTTCTGATGGAGGCAGCAAACTAGCTAATTATTTCTCTTCCATGAGGAGAGTTTAAGTCTAAATCAGGCCCTTTGGGTACAACTTGCGTCGGGTTAATACCAGTGTGGCTGAAATAGTAGTGACGTTTAATATGGTAGAAATCCGTGGTTTCTTCGACGCCTTCGACTTGATACAACTCTTTTAAGTATCCTTGAATATTTTCGTAGTCTGCGATGCGCTGCTTGTTACATTTGAAGTGACCCACATACACGACATCGAAACGGATCAGAGTCGTAAACAAACGCCAATCAGCCTCAGTAATAGTATTCCCCGCTAAATAACGATGCGTCGCTAGGTGCAAATCGATTTTATCTAGCGCAGCAAATAAAGAATCGAATGCTTCTTCATATGCCTCTTGCGTGGTCGCAAAACCACAGCGATACACTCCATTGTTGACGTTTGGATAAACAAAATCGTTCCACTCGTCAATAACATGCTTTAGCTGTTCTGGATAATAGTCATCGTGGTTTCCTGTTAACGCATTGAACTCCGAGTTAAACATACGAATAATTTCTGACGACTCATTCGACACGATCGTATTGGTCTTTTTATCCCAAAGCACAGGCACAGTTACACGGCCTGTGTAATCTGGTTTGGCCTGCGTGTAGATTTGGTGCATACGAGTGTGACCAAATAGTGGCTCAGGAAGCCCCATTTGCCAGCCTTGGCTTAACATATCAGGGCAAACAACCGTGACATCAATATGGGGTTCTAAGCCTTTCAGCTTGCGGAAGATGAGCGTTCGGTGTGCCCAAGGACAAGCAAGAGAGACATACAAATGGTATCGACCAGACTCTGGTTTAAACTCCGCATCAGGTTCGTTTTTAATCCAGTTACGGAATCCGGCATCTTCACGCACAAATTTGCCACCATTTGATTTTGTGTCATACCAGACGTCATGCCAAACACCTTCGACCAACTTACCCATGATTGCGCTCCTCTCATTCTGTTTATGGCTATATTAGCGTTTCCTATCAAACAGAAAATCACTGAACTTAGGACATCATGTTCAAGAAATTCGAATGTATAAATCAGATGCATAAAAAAAGCGCGACCCGATGAAGGTGTCGCGCTTAAGCCCGTCACAGGCTGAATTTATACACTAACGTGCAAACAAGATACCGCGTGAACGTCGTTCCCTTGAATCGTTGGCTTCGTCTTCGAACACTCTTCGGTTGCTTGTGGGCAACGAGTGCGGAACACACAACCCGATGGTGGACTGATCGGCGAAGGAAGGTCGCCTTCCAGCATCTGGATTTTCTTACTGCGTTCAATGTTCGGGTCCGGAATCGGAACCGCTGACATCAATGCGCGTGTATATGGGTGCTTAGGATCAGCAAACAGCGCCTCCGCCTCACCAAGCTCGACAGCATTACCTAAGTACATGACCAAAACACGATCTGAGATGTGTTTAACCACTGACAAATCATGCGCAATGAATACCAGAGAAAGGCCTAGTTCTTTTTGAATCTCTTTAAGCAGGTTAACAACCTGAGCTTGAATAGATACATCAAGCGCCGATACGGGTTCATCACAGATGATCATCTTAGGCTTAAGGATAAGCGCACGCGCAATACCGATACGCTGGCATTGACCACCCGAGAATTCATGCGGATAACGGTTGATCACATTTGGTAGTAGACCCACTTTCGCCATCATTTCTTTAACGCGGTCTTTCACTTCCTGCTTAGACAGTTCTGGGTAGAACGTTTCAAGAGGCTCAGCAATAATGTCGCCAACCGTCATACGTGGGTTAAGAGATGCCAAAGGATCTTGGAAAATCATTTGGATTTCTTTACGCGTTTCACGACGTTGGACGTCTTTCATCTTAGTTAGATCTTGACCCAACCAAACTACTTCGCCATCCGTCGCTTCAACAAGACCGATGATGGCGCGCGCAAACGTCGATTTACCACAACCTGACTCGCCTACTACACCAAGTGTTTCCCCTTCGTATAGTCGAACGTTCACCCCATCAACCGCTTTTAGGCTTGAAGGCTTTGACCAAGGCCATGCCGATTTTGACGCAATGCTGAAGTGAACTTTCAGCTCTGAAATGTCCAGAATTAGCTTTTTATCTACTGCGTTCATTTGTTCCAAGCCTCCCATTCAGAAAAACATGCGCGCTGACGGCCATCACCAAATGGAGTCAGAATTGGCGCTTCACGCTTACAACGATCCATCACTCGGTGACAACGCTCTTGATAAGGGCAGCCCGGTGGTAGACGAAGCAAGTTTGGTGGATTACCAGGAATGGTTGGCAGAATTTCACCTTCCGTATCAAGGCGAGGGATCGCTTTCAACAGACCCTCTGCATAAGGGTGGCTTGGATTATAGAAGATTTCGTTTACGTTGCCGTACTCCATCGTACGACCTGCATACATCACCAGCACTTTGTCACACGAACCTGCAACAACACCAAGGTCGTGCGTGATCATGATGATCGCCGTGTTGAACTCGTCTTTAAGCTCATTAAGCAGGTCCATGATCTGTGCTTGAACCGTCACATCAAGTGCTGTTGTTGGCTCATCGGCAATAAGCAGTTTAGGACGACATAACAACGCCATCGCGATCATTACACGTTGACGCATACCGCCTGAAAACTCATGCGGGTACATCGTGATACGCTTACGCGCTTCAGGGATTTTCACCGCTTCCAGCATGCGTACTGATTCTTCAAATGCTTCCGCTTTGCCCATGCCTTTATGCAGCATAAGCACTTCCATCAACTGGTCACTTACCTTCATGTAAGGGTTCAGCGATGTCATTGGGTCTTGGAAGATCATTGCGATCTGTTCAGCGCGAACTTTGTTCAGTTCTTTTTCTGGTAAGTTTAAGATTTCTTTGCCTTCAAACTTTGCGCTACCAGAGATAATACCGTTTTTAGCCAAAAGGCCCATGATTGCGAATACGGTTTGAGATTTACCTGATCCCGATTCTCCAACGATACCTAAGGTTTCGCCTTGGTTGAGAGAGAAGTTCAAATCGTTTACTGCGGTTACGATACCATCTTGCGTGGTGAATTCGACGCGCAGATCTTTGACATCTAATAAGCTCATCATTGCTTCCTTAATCTTATCTTTTAATTATCTGTCTTTTGGATCCAGCGCATCGCGCAGGCCGTCACCAACGTAGTTGAAGCAGAATAGCGTCACAACCATGAACACGGCTGGGAATGCCAGCTGCCAGATTGCCACTTCCATTGTCTGTGCACCTTCTTGTAGAAGGGCTCCCCAACTTGTCATCGGTTCCTGAACACCAAGACCAAGGAATGATAGGAATGACTCCGTCAGGATCATGCTCGGGATAAGTAGCGTAGAGTAAACCGCTACGATACCCAGTACATTCGGCACGATATGACGAGTGATAATTTTCCAGTTGCTAACACCACACACATGTGCAGCTTCGATGAACTCTTTGCTACGTAAGCTGAGTGTCTGACCACGTACGATACGCGCCATATCTAGCCATGCGATAGCACCAATCGCGACAAAGATCAGCATGATGTTACGACCGAAGAATGTCACAAGTACGATAACTAGGAACATAAACGGTACCGCGTACAAAATCTCTAGAATACGCATCATCACACGGTCAACTTTACCGCCGATAAAACCAGATGCTGCGCCATAGAGCGTACCAATCAGTACAGCTACAAATGCACCCATGACCCCCACCATCAACGAAATACGACCGCCGATTAGCGTGCGTACGTATAAGTCACGACCTAAGCTGTCGGTACCAAACCAATGGTCAGCATTCGGTGCAACGTGCATCGCGTACCAGTCAGTATCATCAAAGGTGTGCGGTGCGATCATTGGCAGAATAATCACCGCCAACGTCATTAGAACAAGAAGGAATAAGCTCACCATTGCCGCTTTGTTGCGCATAAAACGGATACGAGCATCTTGCCAAAGACTGCGACCTTCAATCTCCAAGTTTTCGGAGAACTTCTCAATCGCTTCTAGGTTTTCTTTTTTCGTTAACATAACCAAACGTCCCTGTTAGTAGCGAATTTTCGGGTCAATCATTGCAAGTAGAATATCTACAATCGCGTTGAATAAAATGAATAGGAAACCAATCAGGATGGTTACACCCATTACTAGCGAGTAGTCACGGTTAAACGCAGCATTAACGAATAGCTTACCAATACCTGGTAGACCAAAAATGGTTTCGATAACAACAGAACCGGTGATGATACCTACGAAAGCAGGACCCATGTAAGAAACAACAGGGAGAAGTGCCGGCTTAAGAGCGTGCTTGATGATAATGTAACGGTAGCTTAGACCTTTAGCACGAGCCGTACGAATAAAGTTACTGTTCAGTGTCTCGATCATCGAACCACGCGTAATACGAGCGAAGGTTGCAACATACAGTAGTGACATACCAATGACAGGAAGCACTAAATACTGCCAGCTACCATCTTGCCAACCGCCCGCAGGGAAGATATTCCAGTGAAGCGAGAACAGATAGATAAGAGCAGGTGCCAATACAAAAGAAGGCATTACCACGCCGAGCATCGCTGTCGACATGATGGTGTAATCAATCCAAGTATTCTGCTTGAGCGCAGCAATGGTACCGACGGTAACCCCCATAATCAGGGTAAAGATAAAGGCGATGAAGCCCACTTTAGCCGAAACAGGTAAGGCTACCGCGATCAGCTCGTTAACCGAGTAATCAAGGTATTTAAATGACGGCCCGAAATCCCCTTGGATAACATTGGTCAAATACGTGGTGTATTGTTCAAATACAGGTTTATCTAAGCCATATTTAGCTTCGATATTTGCCATTACTTCGGGTGGCAATGGACGCTCTGTCGAGAAAGGGTTTCCCGGTGCAAAGCGCATAAGAAAGAAAGATACGGTGATCAAAACCAACATTGTTGGGATCGCCTCAAATATCCTTTTTGCGATGAATTTAAGCATAAACTCACTCTTTCAGTCTGTGACAGTTAAATTAAAGAAGTCGTCCAATTCTTTTGGACTAAAGATAGGCGCTACATGCAATTTCTCACATGTAGAGCCTCATTTTTATAGTTCTATCGAGTTACGAATTACTCTGTGATGTAGAGATCTTTAGAGTAAATCTTGTCTTCCGCGTTATTGACTGGGAAGCCACCAACTTTCGGTGATAGTAGACGTGATTTCACGTACTGGTAGATAGGTGCGATTGGCATATCTTTTGCCATCAACTTCTCTGCTTCTAGGTAAAGCGCTTGACGCTCTTCGTCAGAAGTTGAAGCAAATGCTTTGTTCATGATTGCATCGTACTCTTTGCTGTCGTAGTGAATACCACCAGTAGTGTTATTACTCATCATCAGCGTTAGGAAAGATGAAGCTTCGTTGTAGTCGCCACACCAACCTGCACGAGCAACCTCAAAGTTGCCAGAATCTTTGGTAGATAGGTAAGTTTTCCACTCTTGGTTTTCTAGCGTAACGTCTAGACCAAGCGTCTTCTTCCACATTGAACCCAGTGCAACCGCAAGTTTCTTGTGGTTCTCTGACGTGTTGTATAGAAGGTTAAATTCAAGAGGGTTGTCTGCACCGTAACCCGCCTCTTCCAGTAGACGCGCCGCTTCAGCATTACGCTCTTCTTGCGTCATTTTGCCGTATGCAGGGATTTCTGGGTTGAAACCCGCCGTGATTTCAGGCGTTAGGAAATAAGCTGGCTTTTGACCTTGTGCTAGGATCGCATCAGTCACGATATTACGGTCAATCGCATAAGAAATCGCTTTACGTACGCGAACATCATCAAACGGCTTTTTCTTCGTGTTGAAGATGTAGTAGTAAGTACACAAGTTACCCGATACAGACACGTCTTCTGGATGCTCTTGCTTCAAACGCTTGAAGTGCTCTGTAGGCAGTTCATTCGTGAAGTCGATTTCACCTGCTAGGAAGCGGTTCATTTCCGCTACTTGGTTTTCGATTGGTAGGAAAGTAACTTGATCAAGCGTCGTGTTTTCGTTGTCCCAGTATTGTTCGTTACGTTTTAGAACTAAACGCTCGTTTACAACCCAGTTGTCAACAACATAAGCACCGTTACCTACAAAGTTCTCAGGCTTCGTCCATTGATCGCCGAACTTTTCAACGGTTGCTTGGTGAACAGGCTTCACTGTTGTGTGGCCCATCATCATCACAAAGTATGGTACAGCAGTGTCTAGCTCAACCACTAACGTGTGGTCGTCAACCGCTTTAACACCCAACTCACTCTTGTCTTTTTTACCCGCAACAATGTCTTTTGCGTTCTTCATCTTGGTGTATTCCATGTACCAAGCGTATGGAGAAGCGGTTGCTGGGTCGACTGCGCGTTGGAAGCTGTATACAAAATCACCTGCAGTAACAGGATCACCGTTAGACCATTTTGCGTCTTCACGTAGGTGGAAAGTGTATGTTTTGTTGTCTTCAGTTTCCCAAGATTCTGCAACACCAGGGATAGTGTTACCGTCCGCATCTTGGTTTACTAGGCCTTCAAGAAGATCGCGAATCACGTGGGATTCTGGAACACCTTGAGATTTATGAGGGTCTATTGTCGCAACTTCTGTACCGTTACCACGCACCAATTCTTGAACAGCAGCAAGTTTTGGCTCTTTAGAATCAGATTTAGCTTCAGGGGCTGGAGCCGGAGCAGGCTCAGCAGCTTGTTTCTCTACAGGCTTTTCGCCACAACCAGCTAAAGCGAGAGAAAGACCAGCACCAATAAATAAAGCGCGCGTGATTTTATTCTTATACATGCGTAAAACTCCAAATTTTTTCGTTAGCATCCATGACTTCTTTGTAAGGGCCTGGAACGGTCAGAGTTTTAGATTTTTTTAGTGCATTTTCTGAGCACAAAAGCCTAAAACCTTACAAAGACTGCGGCACACATTAGCAATCATTGAAGTAATTTGCCATAAAAATGTAGCAAAAAAACCAATAATCCTGACTAAACCACACATATCTAGCAGTAAACTCTAATCAAAAAGTATTCACCAGCCAAATGGAGACCAGAAGCGACATTCCACAGACAAAACTTTCGATTAATCTACATTTAAACCATTTGATAGCATCTTATGCTAGATATTTACATATTATTTAACATTTATGACAAATGAAGTCTAACAAATAATTGTTTATATATTGGGCTAAAAACTTTTATTGTGAAGAATATCACCAGAGCGAGCACGGGTTGTGTTGAAGTCAAATGAGCAGAATTATGAAGATAAGTACAAAAAAAGCTAAGTGCCATTGACACTTAGCTTTTTTCACTAGAATGAGGAGTGGGTTCTATTTTTCCCAACGCTGTGCAGCTTGGTGATCAGTATCGCGCGACTCAATCCAACGATCTTCACTCGTCGTGCGTTCTTTCTTCCAAAATGGTGCTTTGGTTTTCAAGTAGTCCATAATGAACTCGCAAGCATCAAATGCTGCTCCACGGTGTGCACTTGAAACACCAACAAAGACGATTTGATCACCGCTATCCATGTCACCAACGCGATGAATCACGCGTACGCCCAATAATGGCCAACGTGATTCAGCTTGATCGCAAATGTCGCTCAAGCTCTTCTCAGTCATGCCTGGGTAGTGTTCCAAGTGCAAACCAACAACATTATCGCCAAGGTTCATATCTCGAACTTTACCAATGAATGTTACGACAGCACCAGCAGCCGTACCTTCGGATAAACGTTGATATTCGTGATCAACGGAAAAGTCTTCAACTTGTACAGAGACGCGTGGGTCCATCTTAACCTCCGGTTACCGGTGGGAAAAATGCAACTTCATCCCCCGCTTTTACTTCGGTATCAAGTGGGACAATAGATTGATTAACAGCAGCAAGTAGCTTTCCTGGCTCTAAAGCCAAATCCCACTTACCATTTTTATCAGCGCCCTCTTCCACGAGATGTGCGCGAATCGCTTCAACCGTTTCAAATTGATCATCTAATTCGACACTGTCGATACCAATCAGCTCACGAGTCTGAGCAAAAAAAAGTACTTTAATCATGATTCCGCCTTGAAGTGTCCAGATTTTCCACCCGTCTTTTCTAGGAGACGAACTTGACCGATAACCATGTCTTTTTGCACCGCTTTACACATATCGTAAATCGTCAGTGCAGCAACAGAAGCCGCCGTGAGCGCTTCCATTTCTACGCCCGTTTTACCTGCAAGCTTACAAACAGATTCAATACGAACTTTGTTTTCTGACTCAATAGCCTCCAACTGAACTTCGACTTTAGAAAGCAACAGAGGATGACAAAGTGGAATCAAATCCCACGTTTTCTTTGCAGCTTGGATACCAGCAATTCGAGCCGTCGCGAACACATCACCTTTATGATGCTGACCGGAAACAATCAGTTGCAAGGTTTCTGGGGCCATGTGAACAAATGCTTCTGCACGTGCTTCACGAACCGTTTCAGCTTTTGCAGACACGTCGACCATGTTAGCTTCGCCAGACGCGTTGATATGGGTAAATTGAGTCATTGTTTTTCCTTCGCTTTTAGGAAAGGTTATACAGATAGGTGCGGCATGAAGTTACAAGGGCGATGGCTTGCATCTAACTGCTGCTTGATGATCTTCGTCCAGCCAGTGCGGCACGCGCCTGTTGAACCAGGCATTGCGAAGATAACTGTATGGTTAGCAAAACCTGCAATTGCACGCGATTGGATCGTTGACGTACCAATTTCTTCGTAAGACACCATGCGGAATAACTCACCAAAACCTTCTACTTCTTTATCAAACAGAGGCTTCAGCGCTTCTGGCGTGCTGTCACGTGACGTGAACCCTGTACCACCAGTAATCATGATCGCTTGAACATTGTCGTCCGCAATCCACTGAGAAACAATTGCGCGAATTTTGTACATATCATCAATAACAATTTGCTTATCGACAACATTGTGACCCGCTTCTTGAGCGTGTTCAACAAGGTAGCGACCAGAGGTATCGTTTTCTTCGGTACGAGTGTCAGATACCGTTAGAACGGCAATATTTGCAGGTTGAAATTTGCTTTCAGCGTGACCCATGTGTTCACCTATTCTCTTTTAACTTTGATACGTTTGGTATCGATTCTAGAAAAGCGAGGGAAAGCTAGCCTATAAATAAGCTTTCCCTACAAAATTTGAGTTGATTTAGCCGCCGATAGACGCCAGATGTGGCGTCATACCCGTATTACCATCGTGCAAGAAGTGGCTCACCGACTTAGTTTGTAACTGCGCTTGGATGCGTTCAATAAGCTCGCTTTCTTGCTCATCACGTTCCAATAGATCACGTAGTTCTACACCGTGGTCTCCAAACAAACACAGATGCAGCTTACCCATCGCAGAGACGCGTAGTCGGTTGCAGCTCTCACAAAAGTCTTTTTCATACGGCATGATCAGGCCAATTTCACCCTTGTAATCTGGATGAACAAACACTTGCGCGGGGCCGTCATTATGAGAGCGCACTTTAAGCAGCCAACCGTTCGCAATCAACTGATTACGAATTGCTACGCCAGACACATGATGCTTATTGAATAAATCATCCATCTCACCCGTTTGCATCAATTCGATGAAGCGCAGTTGGATTGGACGATCTTTTATCCAGTTAAGAAACGCTGGCAGCTCGTGATGGTTCAGATCTTTCATCAAAACCACATTAACTTTGACTTGCTCATAACCAACTTCAAACGCACGCTCGATACCATTCATCACCTCAGTGAACTTATTTTCACCCGTGATTTGATGGAACATACGCGGATCAAGGCTGTCCACGCTAACGTTGATGTGAGTTAAGCCCGCTTCACGCCAGTCTGCGACTTGCTTCGCCATGCGGTAACCATTGGTCGTCGTTGCAACTTTTTGGATACCAGGCGTCGTCGCCACTGAGTGGATAATGTCGGTAAAATCTTTGCGTAAACTTGGTTCACCGCCAGTAATGCGCACTTTTGACGTGCCACAATCAGCAAACGCTTTTACGACCCGTTTGATTTCAGGAAGAGATAAAAAAGACGAGTTTTTATTGCCCGAAGGCTTATAGCCATCAGGAAGGCAATAGGTACATTTGAAATTACATACGTCGGTCACAGACAGACGCAAGTAATAGAACTTACGATGAAATTTGTCTTCGAATTGTTGCGCCACGGAACACCTTTCCAAACACGGGAGGCATGGCCATTTCCAATCATGCCCTTGTGACAGTACGCCACTGGCTCAAAACGCTTATCCTCGGACTTAGCAATAGTGAGCTCGGAGTTATGGCAACCAGAGATATGAAACCTCTGATAGCTTTGCGGTGTAAAATACTTAATATTTGTACTGGAATCCAGACTTGAGTGATAAAAAACTCTCTAGAGACACAATTTACCGCTAAGTGAGTACCTTTCGAGCACTCCTTAAGATAAATTGTAGCCGTTTTTTACAAGATTATTAGAAGAACGTAATGAATATCTACACGGATAAAAAAGTGGTCGCTGTTGGCGGTGGTCATGGCTTAGGTCGAATGTTGGCCGCACTACGGGATTTTGGCGGCAATGCAACTGGCATTGTCGCCACAACAGACAATGGTGGCTCAACAGGAAGAATTCGTCACTGCCAAGGTGGAATCGCCTGGGGCGACACACGGAACTGCATTAATCAGCTGATCACAGAACCGTCGATCAGTTCAATGATGTTTGAATATCGCTTCAAAGGTACTGGCGAGCTTGATGGTCATAACCTCGGTAACTTGATGCTTACGGCGCTCGATAACTTATCGGTCAGACCGTTAGATGCCATCAATCTGATTCGAAACATGTTAAAAGTCGACGTTAACATTCTTCCAATGTCTGAACACCCTTCCGATCTTTCCGCGTTATCCGTGGATGGAAAGTGGGTCACGGGAGAAACGAATGTAGACGAGATGGACACCGATTTACGTCGTCTCGATCTATCACCAGAAGTTCCTGCAACTAAAGAAGCAGTGACTGCACTGGCAGAAGCAGACGCTATTATTCTTGGTCCTGGCAGCTTTTTAACCAGCATCATGCCTCCTTTGCTGTTGCCTGAGCTCGGCAAAGCCATTGCCGCCAATGAGAAAGCAAAAGTCATTTTCGTTGCCAACTTGAGCCCGGAGTACGGCCCAGCCGGACGAATGACCATGGCACAAAAATTAGAATGGTGTGAGCGTGCCTGCCAAGGTAGGAAGATAGACGTGGTTCTAGCAGAGGAAACCGAGCAAGAAGTCTTGAGCCAGTGGAATGTAGTGACGGAATCGTTAGCTTCGTCGAACCGAGATTGGCGTCACGACCGAGATAAACTCAAGCTCGCTATTGAAAGCCAGCTAAGGCTTTCGATTTAAAAAAACGCCCTCTAAAGCTAGGGGATAGCTTCAAGTTTACTCGCTGTCAACAATGAAAAAACCCTTCACGTACGTGAAGGGTTTTGTGTAAGAGCCTCATCAGAACAATGCATTACTGCTGCCAATCACGATAAGCGTCGCGTGTTTCGTGCAAAAGATCGAACATCGTTTTTAACTCGTCTGACTCTTCAGCTAACTCACCTGCTTTGGCTTTTTTATCTATCGACATCGCCAATTGACAAAGACGGTCTGCTCCAAAGCTCGCTGCACTGCTTTTTAACGCGTGACTGATTTCTTTTAGGTAACGCAATCGCTCTGCCCCTTGAAACTGAGATAAATTCTCGATGTAGGTATCCATCTCCCCTAAGAAAATATCGAGTAAAACAGGAACATTATCACTGCCAATCTCCATCGACAGTTCATCGATTTTTTGCTGATTTAATACATTCACACTCATACTTTTTGCCGCTCTTCCTTGCCATTCCAAGCCTGTAACTTGCGGTAAATCGTCGACGGACTGACATCAAGGTATCCCGCCGCTCGGGGGATATTGCCATCACACGCTTCAATCGCTTGCTCTATCGCCATTTTTTCTGTCATCCACAACGGCATAATCTCAGACGCAGTCATCACTTTCGGCTCAATGAATTTCGCCACAGAAGACGGACGGTCAAGCGGTTGATTCAGCGGTGGCGGTAACATATCCAACGTGATTTCTTTACCGTTGTTTAGAACAACGATATTGCGCAGCACGTTTTGTAACTGACGAACGTTGCCAGGCCACTCATAGCTATTAAATCGGTCGATTACATCAGGCGCAAAACGTACGAAGCTTTTTCCTTCTTCGTGCGACATATAGCCTAACAGTGAATATGCAATTTCAATGACATCTTCACCTCGTTCACGTAAAGGTGGCAAATGCAAAGGAATGACATACAAACGATAGTACAAATCTTCACGGAATCGACCTTCTTGTACCTCTTTCCATGGGTCACGGTTAGTTGCACAAACAAAGCGAACATCCACGCTCTTCATTTTTGATGAGCCCACTTTTTGGAACGTGCCGGTTTGAATAAATCGTAGCAATTTGGTTTGCAAATCTAAATCCATCTCACACAATTCATCAAGGAAAAGTGTGCCACCATCCGCTAATTCCGCTGCACCCTGACGATCATTTGCTGCACCGGTAAAAGCACCTTTCACGTGACCAAACAGTTCACTCTCAATCAAATCTTTTGGAATTGCAGCACAGTTAATCGCAATAAAAGGCTTGTCACCACGCTTGCTTGCCGCATGGATTGCCTCGGCACATACCTCTTTACCCGTACCACTTTCACCAGTGATGAAGATACTCGCTTTGCTGCTCGCTGCTGAATCAATCGTGCGGTAAACCTGTTGCATTGTTTGACTACTGCCAATAAAGCCTTGATAACTTTGATTTCCCGGGTTATCAGCCTCGTTTTTTAACTTAGTCGCTTTACGAATCGCATTGTTAACCGTGACACGTAAACGGTCTGCTTCACACGGTTTGATCAAAAAGTCTTGAGAGCCATGACGCATTGCTTCTACCGCGGTATCGATAGAACCGTGAGCGGTCATAAAAATAATAGGTACGTCTGGATGACTCTTTTTTACAGCGTGTAAAACGTCCATCCCCGTCATATCTGGCAGACGAAGATCGAGCAGAATAAGATCGGGAATTCTATGGTTGAGACTTTCAATGGCATCCCTACCTGTACCGACAATATTGATATCTATACCAAGCGGTGTCAGGTATGAGCGGTACAGTGCCGCAACGGATGCGGTATCCTCAACCATTAAAAGGTAACGAGATTTAGGACCTTCAGATTTTTGTTGCATAACCTAGCTAATATTTTGTTGTGTTTTAAACAATAATCGCATTACGCTTTGCATTTTGCAAATAACATTAGCTAAATTATGGGTAAAAGAAAGGATTCAAAAATAATATCAATTATTTAAAAAATGGCATAAACCATGCTGATAGTTTAGTGACCCCTCGGGTCACCTAGCCAACTGACGTTGTTAGTGAACGAGATGTTCACAAAACAAGCCAATAGACCCGACTGCCTATTGGCTTCTTTTTTTCTGCAAGCAATCTAAAACACTTGGCTAAGCTAGATCATTAAGCTTATTTTTAACTATTTGCGATGAACTGCGCTCTTAGTTTTTCAATCTCGTCACGCTTTTGCGCCGCCAATTCAAACTCTAAATCTTGCGCGTGCTGATACATTGCCGCCTCAAGTCGACTGATTTCTTTTTCCAACTGCTGAGGAGACATGACCTCGTATGTTTGCGAAGGCTCCGCCACTTTCGACAACGGTACCTGTTTAGTATTACGCTGACGTTTAGACTTGGTAATATCGCCCAATTCCATAATATCTTTGATATTTCGTTTGAGTGCTTGCGGCGAAATGCCCATTTCTTCGTTGTACGCTTTCTGCTTCTCGCGGCGGCGGTTGGTTTCATCCATCGCCTTTTTCATGGAGTTGGTGATTCGGTCAGCATACAAGATCGCCTTACCTTCAAGATTTCGCGCAGCACGACCAATGGTCTGAATCAGTGAACGCTCGGAGCGCAAAAAGCCCTCTTTATCTGCATCCAATATTGCAACCAGCGAAACTTCAGGCATGTCCAAGCCTTCTCGTAGCAAGTTAATTCCCACCAGCACGTCAAACTCGCCAAGACGAAGATCGCGGATGATCTCCACGCGTTCTACGGTATCAATATCTGAATGTAAGTAACGTACCCTAACATCATGTTCGTGCAAGTACTCAGTGAGATCTTCGGCCATCCGTTTGGTCAATGTTGTCACTAGAACTCGCTCATCTTTAGCAGAACGGAGACGAATTTCAGATAACAAGTCGTCTACTTGGGTCGCTACTGGGCGAACTTCCAATTCTGGGTCAAGCAAGCCTGTTGGACGAACAACTTGATCCGCCACATCGCCTGAAGATTTTTCTAGTTCATAATTTCCTGGCGTCGCAGAGACAAAAATCGTCTGCGGTGCTAACGCTTCAAACTCTTCAAACTTGAGCGGACGATTATCTAACGCAGAAGGTAAGCGAAAACCAAACTCCACCAGCGTTTCTTTACGAGAGCGGTCACCTTTATACATGGCACCAATCTGCGGCACCGTCACGTGGGATTCATCGATGATCAACAAACCGTCATGAGGCAAGTAATCAAACAATGTCGGTGGCGGCTCGCCTTCCGAGCGTCCGCTGAGATAGCGAGAATAGTTTTCGATACCTGAGCAAAAACCTAACTCATTCATCATCTCGATATCGAATTGAGTCCGCTGGCTAATACGCTGTTCTTCCAGTAGCTTGTTGTTGTCTAGAAGCTGTTTTTTGCGTACTTCTAATTCAACCTTAATATTTTCGATCGCTTCAAGAATGCGATCTCTTGGTGTCACGTAGTGCGTCTTAGGGTAAATAGTGTAGCGTGGTAAATCTCGCTGTTTCACCACACCAGTCAATGGATCAAAAACACTGATGCAGTCAATTTCATCATCAAACATTTCGACACGAACTGCGTCTTGGTCAGATTCCGCTGGAAAGATATCAATCACTTCGCCACGAACCCGAAACTGTCCTCGCTCAAATGCCACGTCATTTCTTGAATATTGTAGCTCTGCCAAACGCCGTAGCATGTCCCGTTGATCAATCACGTCACCACGACGTAAATGCAACATCATTTGCAAGTAAGATTCTGGGTCACCCAAACCATAGATAGCAGAAACAGACGCAACGATAATCGCGTCTTTACGTTCCAATAGTGCTTTCGTTGCGGAAAGGCGCATTTGCTCTATGTGAGCGTTAACTGATGCGTCTTTTTCAATGAAAGTATCCGTCGTCGGGACATAAGCTTCAGGCTGGTAGTAATCGTAGTAGGAAACAAAGTACTCCACCGCATTATTGGGAAAGAATGATTTCATCTCGCCATATAATTGCGCTGCGAGCGTTTTGTTTGGAGCAAGTAATATTGCAGGTCGCTGGGCTTGAGCGATAACATTCGCTAGTGTGAACGTTTTACCCGATCCCGTTACCCCCAATAGTGTTTGATGTGCCAGTCCAGCATCGAGCCCCTCAAGCAGCTGCTTGATCGCTCCCGGCTGGTCACCCGATGGCTGATAATCGGAGACCAATTCATAGACTTTACTCATACCCTTCCTCAACTTTACTGCGCTTTGGCTGTATATATATACACCTTAGCCAATGAAATCTACGTCTATCGAAAATTTACCCACCATTGTTAATAAATTTTCTTGTTTGTCTAGAATGCTGTAGCCATACAAAACCTATTCTGATATAGTACTTCGCCCTAGCTGAAGAGCCACACCCATTCTTCACATTGCAGTTTCCACAACTTTTCCCCAAAAATTGGCCTAAACACTCTTTATCCCCAAAAGCTAGATTTTTATCCACCTTGAATACATTTTGCTTAACATCAATAAATCTATGTTTTAATTGCATATTCTCTGTATAACTCTGATTAAAAATTCACTAAATAAAAACCAGATTGCATATAAAAGATCTTTACTCAGATCTCATCAACATAGTTATCCACAAAATTAGTGGATAACTAACTTCACCCCTTTACGGACAAGCAGTACAGAAAAGTAAAGCCCTTCCCTCAATATTTTTTGCTAAAAATGTATTTTTTTACTGTTGACAGTAGTTTGGCTGCTCGGTAAGATTCGTCCCGCTTTAAAGCAAAGCAATTCCTCCTTAGCTCAGTTGGTAGAGCGACGGACTGTTAATCCGCAGGTCGCTGGTTCGAGCCCAGCAGGAGGAGCCAAATTCCAGAAAAGTCGTGTCGCAAGACACGGCTTTTTTCGTTTTGAAATCAAAAACTTCTTTCACCATCAATATCTCAAGTGACGACTTAAAATTACTCGCTAAATGTAATTCCCGCCTTCTGAGCAAAAGATTCTTTGAGGAAAGACAGCACCAGCGTCTTTGTAAAATCCATTCAGCAAACTGTTCAATTTCTTATTAATTCATCAAAATACCTCACATAGACGACTATTTTTCCATCGTGTATGTAAAACCACATCGTTCACTGGTTGTTATTGGTGTCACAAAACACGATAATATCAAGATCGGATTTTAAGAACGTAATAACTATGACCGAATATGTTTTGTTGTTGGTCGGCACTGTGCTGGTGAACAACTTTGTACTGGTGAAGTTTTTGGGCCTATGTCCTTTTATGGGTGTGTCCAAAAAACTGGAAACAGCAATAGGTATGGGCTTAGCGACAACTTTTGTGCTAACGCTCGCGTCAGTGTGTGCGTATTTAGTGGAAAGCTACATTCTTCGTCCACTGGGTATTGAGTACCTTCGAACCATGAGTTTTATTTTGGTGATAGCCGTTGTGGTGCAGTTCACCGAAATGGTTGTGCACAAAACAAGTCCAACACTTTATCGCTTGCTTGGTATTTTCTTACCGCTGATCACTACAAACTGCGCGGTATTAGGCGTCGCGCTTCTTAATATTAATGAGAACCATAACTTTATCGAATCGATTATCTACGGCTTCGGCGCCGCTGTTGGTTTCTCATTGGTGTTGATACTTTTTGCATCCATGCGTGAGCGCATAGCTGCCGCCGACGTACCAGTGCCTTTTAAAGGTGCATCGATTGCAATGATTACAGCGGGTTTAATGTCACTAGCCTTTATGGGCTTTACAGGTTTGGTGAAGTAAACAATGAGTACGATTTTAATTGCGATCATCGCGTTAGCGGTTCTTGCTGCGATTTTCGGCGCGATACTTGGTTTTGCTTCTATTCGCTTCAAAGTCGAGGCAGACCCAATTGTGGATCAAATCGACGCAATCTTACCTCAAACTCAATGCGGTCAATGTGGCTACCCTGGTTGCCGCCCTTATGCTGAAGCGATTGCAAATGGCGACCACATCAACAAATGTCCGCCAGGCGGTCAGGCAACAATCGAAAAGCTCGCCGACTTAATGGGTGTTGAGCCAGAAGAATCTGCGCACGATCTCGACAGCAAAATTCCAACCGTTGCGTTTATCCATGAAGATATGTGCATTGGCTGTACTAAGTGTATTCAAGCGTGTCCAGTGGATGCAATTGTAGGCGGTACAAAAGCGGTTCATACCGTAATTAAAGACGAATGTACGGGGTGTGATTTATGTGTTGCACCATGTCCAACTGATTGTATTGAAATGATTCCTGTGGCAACCACCACGGAAAGCTGGAAGTGGCAACTTAACTCCATTCCAGTACTCAACATTACGGATGCTGCCGACGATGCAGCGAACGTGAAAGATTCAATTAAGTAAGGTTTCGCATGTTGTCTTTGATTGAACAAATTCGTACAGGCTCGCTTTGGGATTTCCCTGGTGGTGTGCATCCGGCAGAAAACAAAAAGCAGTCCAACAAAACTGAGCTCGTTCACGCGGCTATCCCATCAGAAATTGTATTACCGCTAAAACAGCACATTGGTAAGGCTGGTAACTTATTGGTTGCCGAAGGTGACCACGTATTAAAAGGTCAGCCATTAACGCAATCCGAAACTGGTTTTACCGTTCCAGTGCATGCTCCTACATCGGGTACGATCACCGCAATTGGGCCTAGAACCGTTGCTCACCCTTCAGGTCTGAGTGAACTCTGTGCGGTCATTACACCTGATGGTAACGATACATGGTGTGACAGAAAACCCGTCGCCGATTACAAACAAGAAACACCTGACGCACTGATCGATATTATTCGTCTCGCAGGCATTTCAGGTATGGGTGGCGCAGGTTTCCCTACCGCAAAAAAAATCCAATCAGGTTTTGCTCGCACAGAGATTCTTATCGTCAACGCGGCTGAGTGTGAGCCATACATCACATCAGATGACAAGCTCATGCAAGAGCATGCCGAAGAGCTCATCCAAGGTATCGAGATTGTCGAACATATCCTGACACCAAAGCTCACGATTATTGGTATTGAAGATAACAAACCAGAGGCAATCAAAGCGTTAGAAGCTGCGGCTCTAAACAAAGATATCGTCATTCGCGTTATCCCGACTAAATACCCTTCTGGTGGTGAAAAACAGCTGATCAAAATTTTGACCAATAAAGAAGTACCAAGCGGCGCAATTCCAGCCGATATTGGTATTTTGGTTCAAAATGTCGGTTCTCTTTACTCAATCAAACGCGCAATCATCGATGGTGAACCGATGATAAAACGCGTGGTGACTCTCACCGGTAAAACATTCAAACAACCACGCAATGTTTGGGCATTATTAGGTACACCAGTACAGGCGTTATTGGATGAGTTTGGCTATAAAGCCGATAAGAAGTTACAACGTTTAATCATGGGTGGACCAATGATGGGCTTCACCCTTCCCCACTCTCAAGTGCCGATTACCAAGACAGCAAACTGTATCCTTGCCCCGACTCGTCGTGAGATCTCTCCACACCAACATGAGATGGAATGTATTCGCTGTAGCCAATGTGCTGAAGCTTGCCCTGCTTCACTGCTACCTCAGCAACTGCAATGGCATGCAAAAGCTGAAGAGTATGACAAACTCGAAGAACTAAACCTAAAGGATTGTATCGAGTGCGGTGCTTGCGCGTTTGTGTGTCCAAGTGAAATTCCTCTCGTACAGTACTACCGCCAAGCAAAAGCGGAAATTCGCACCAGAGCACAAGAAGCGGAAGCTGCGGAGCGAGCGAAGCTGCGTTTTGAAGAGAAGAAAGCGCGTATGGAGCGCGAAAAAGCAGAACGTGAAAATCGCTTTAAGAAAGCAGCCGATCAGCGCCGTAAAGACATGAAATCTTCTGGTGGTGATGATGCGATTGCAGCAGCGATCGCACGAGTGAAAGCCCAGAAGACAGAAACAACAGAAAAAGCAGAGCCAGCCGTGAAACCTGCCGTCGCTGCAGCCATTGCCAAAGCGAAGGCAAAACAGACCGCAGCCGCTAAAGCAGGCTCTAGTGAACCTGATAACTCAGAAATGGCAAAACTGCGCGAAGAACGCAAACGTCTAGCCCGCGAACGTAAAGCACAAAAAGAACAAGGCGAAACGCCAGACAACAACGCTGATGATAAGAAATCGGCAGTTGCAGCAGCCATCGCCCGAGCTAAAGCGAAAAAAGCTCAACAAGAAGAATCAACCGAAACGATAGAAGCTCAAGCATCTGCTGAGAAAACCGACGATCCGAAGAAAGCCGCGGTTGCTGCTGCCATTGCACGCGCTAAGGCTCGTAAAGCGAAACAAGCAGACTCAGCTGAAACGGTAGAAGCTGAAGCGGTAGAAGCTGAAGCGACTGCTGAGCAAGCTGAAGATCCGAAAAAAGCCGCGGTTGCTGCTGCCATTGCGCGAGCCAAAGCGCGTAAAGCTAAGCAAGAAGAACCAGCCGAAACGTTAGAAGCTGAAACGCCTGCTGAACAAACTGAAGATCCGAAAAAAGCGGCTGTCGCTGCTGCTATTGCGCGCGCGAAGGCTCGCAAAGCGCAGCAAGAAGCTAATAAAAATAATACTGAGGAGAACGAGTAGTGTCGTTTTTTATTGCCAGTTCACCGCATACCCACAGCCGTCGTAGTACACCTGACTTAATGAAATGGGTGGCACTTTGTGCTCTCCCAGGTTTAGCGGCTCAGACCTACTTCTTTGGGTGGGGAACGCTTATTCAGCTGATTTTTGCCATCGCAGTCGCTGTATCACTTGAAGCCTTAGTTATGGTCTTCCGTAAACGTTCGCCGATGCGAGCACTACGTGATAACAGTGCGATCGTTACCGCTTGGTTATTAGCCGTGGCTATACCACCATGGTCTCCATGGTGGATTATGGTGATCGGGCTTATTTTTGCGATCGTAATCGCTAAACACCTCTATGGTGGCCTTGGACAAAACTTATTCAACCCTGCAATGGTCGCTTATGTGGTCTTGTTGATCTCTTTCCCAGTACAAATGACGAGTTGGAGTGCCCCGACGTCACTCATACCTGATCACGTAAATTTTGCAGATACACTCTCTTTAATTTTTACGGGCTATGATTACGACGGCTTATCGCTTCAGCAAGTTCGAACGGGGGTTGACGGCGTGACAATGGCGACGCCACTTGATGCATTTAAAACTGGTATTCATACAGGTGCAACCCCAAGCGAAGTACTGTCGCAGCCAATATTCGATGGCTTAGCTGGCATTGGTTGGCAATGGGTAAATCTTGCCTACTTACTTGGTGGTTTAGTGATGATCAAAAAACGCATCATCCAATGGTATATCCCCGTAGGTTTCCTAGTGAGCCTGACGCTATTTAGCCTCGTGTTCAGCTTACTGACCCCAGGGGAAACTGCGTCGCCAATCTTCCACTTGCTATCAGGTGCAACCATGCTTGGCGCATTCTTTATTGCAACCGATCCCGTGTCGGCGTCGACAACCGTTAAAGGACGTTTGATCTTTGGCGCGCTTATTGGTGCTTTGGTCTTTATCATTCGCAGTTGGGGAGGCTTCCCTGATGGTGTTGCATTCGCAGTGTTACTTGCAAATATGTGTGTGCCACTGATCGATTACTACACCAAACCTAGAACTTACGGTCACTGAGGTAAACATGTTAACCGCTATTAGAAAAAATGGTCTGACACTTGCGATCTTTGCCTGTGCAACAACCGGATTAGTCGCCTTTACTCAGTACCTAACAAAAGACCAAATCAAGATACAAGAACAACAACAATTGCTTTCTGTTTTGAATCAAGTCATTCCAGAAAACATGCATGACAACGCACTCACGCAAGCCTGCACTATGGTCACGTCACCAGAACTGGGGACATTACGTGCGATGCCAGCCTACCTCGCCACGAAGAATGGTGAACCGACAGCAATCGCAATAGAATCCATCGCGCCAGATGGCTACAATGGTGAGATAAAAGTTATTACTGGGATTGACAATCAGGGCAATATTTTGGGGACACGCGTCTTAAGCCATCAAGAAACCCCTGGCCTGGGCGATAAAATTGATCTTCGTGTCACCGACTGGATCCTGAGCTTTACGGGCAAACAAGTCACGGAAAGTAACTGGAACTCATGGAAAGTTCGTAAAGATGGTGGTGATTTCGATCAATTTACTGGTGCAACGATCACGCCTAGAGCCGTCGTAAAAGTGGTGCGAAATACCGTTAACTACGTAAACCAATCTCGTGAAGACATTCTTAGCCAGCCTTTGGGCTGTGAAGGAGAGCAGTAATGAATGAGAATAAATTGCTGATGAAAAACGGTATGTGGAGTAATAACCCTGCTCTCGTACAACTGCTGGGCTTATGTCCACTGTTAGCGGTTTCTTCCACGATAACCAATGCCTTAGGTCTTGGTATTGCAACCTTATTAGTGCTGGTCGGCTCCAACGTCACGGTTTCTCTTATTCGTAATTACGTACCAAAAGAGATCCGCATTCCTGTATTCGTGATGATTATTGCCTCACTTGTTACCTGCGTTCAGTTATTGATGAATGCCTATGCGTATGGTTTATACCTGTCTCTTGGTATCTTTATTCCTCTGATTGTAACCAACTGCATCATTATTGGTCGAGCTGAAGCATACGCTTCAAAAAATGATGTTGCGCCTGCAGCATTAGACGGTTTATGGATGGGTCTTGGTATGACAAGCGTTTTGGTCGTGCTAGGTGCCATGCGTGAGTTAATTGGTAATGGTACGCTATTCGACGGGGCAGATCTGCTATTAGGAGGCTGGGCATCCGCTCTCCGCATCCAAGTTTTCCAATTTGACAACAGCTTTTTGCTAGCGCTTCTTCCACCCGGTGCATTTATCGGTGTTGGTCTGTTGATAGCGCTTAAAAATGTCATCGATAATTCAGTCCAGGCACGTCAACCAAAAGAAGAAAAACCAACCATAGAACGTGCTCGCGTCACCAACGCATAACAAAATAAGGCTCTGTCATAGGAGCCTTTTTCATAAACCGCAGAGACGGTATTGGAAGTCAGCAATGAACAAAATAAAAAGAATCGAAATTCTTGAGCGATTACGAGAAAACAATCCGAATCCTCAAACTGAGCTTAACTGGAGCTCCCCTTTTGAGCTGCTAATCGCGGTATTATTATCAGCGCAAGCAACCGATGTAAGTGTCAATAAAGCCACCGACAAACTTTTCCCTGTCGCTAATACACCGCAAAGTATTCTCGATTTGGGAGTTGATGGCTTAAAAGAATACATAAAGACCATCGGCTTATTTAACTCAAAAGCAGAAAACACTATCAAGACTTGTAAGATCTTGTTGGAAAAACACAATGGTGAAGTTCCTGAAGATCGTGCAGCGTTAGAAGCGCTACCAGGCGTAGGTCGCAAGACCGCAAACGTCGTGCTCAACACTGCTTTTGGTTGGCCAACCATTGCCGTCGATACGCACATTTATCGCGTGTCGAATCGTACTAAGTTTGCAATGGGCAAAACGGTTGATGATGTCGAGCAAAAGCTATTAAAAGTTGTGCCAAAAGAGTTCAAACTCGATGTGCACCACTGGCTCATTCTTCATGGCCGCTACACGTGCTTGGCGAGAAAGCCTCGCTGCGGTAGCTGCATTATTGAAGATTTGTGCGAATATAAAGAGAAAGTATATCCAGATAGCTAACGCTATTTGAAAATCAAAGCTAGGAGCAAAAAATGTCAAATGGTCGAATTCTCCACACTATGCTTCGCGTAGGTGATCTAGACAAATCCATCAAGTTTTACACTGAAGTTATGGGCATGCAGTTGCTTCGTACGAACGAGAATAAAGAGTACGAATACACACTGGCGTTTCTTGGCTACGGTGACGAATCCCAAGGTGCTGTGATCGAGCTAACTTACAACTGGGGTAAAACTGAATATGACCTAGGTACTGCTTTTGGTCATATCGCCATTGGTGTTGATGATATCTACACAACTTGCGACGCTATCAAAGCGGCGGGCGGTAATGTGACGCGTGAACCAGGTCCAGTAAAAGGCGGCAGCACGCACATTGCATTCGTAAAAGACCCAGATGGTTATATGATTGAGCTTATCCAAAACAAGCAAGCTTCAGCAGGCCTTGAAGGCTAAGTAGCACTTCTGATAATTACTTGTGCTGCAAGTTGAACATCGATTACAGGCAGGTCTGCGATCTGCCTGTTCTTTTATAAACAAAACACTTTACTTGATAATAATTATCGTTTAGATTTATTCGCAACTTCGATATGCGGGATTACGATAATGATCAGTGAATGGGAAAAACACACACTTCTAGCCGATACGGCACTTCAACTAGATGACCCTGTTCGCAGCATTCTTCATTACCAGCAAGCCCTAAGCCTGAGTGAAGATATTAGCGAATGTGTGGAAATTGAAGCAGACGAGCGATTATTAATTTCTGTGATTTCTTGTCATAACTTAGCTCAGTTCTGGCGTTGGGCCGGAGACACTGACTATGAACTCAAATACCTTCAGCTGGCTTCAGAGAAAGTCTTAACACTCATCCCACAATGCCCAAATAAAGAATGTGCAAGCTTTATCGACTCAATAGGATGTTGCACTAAAGCATTAATAGACTTCATGAAACGTCACCCTAATCCGGCTATTGCCAAACAGGTTGAAAAAATCGATACCGCAACAAATTGCGAAGTCATTGCCAAATTCCGCTTAAACTAACATTCAAATTATACAGCCGGAATCACCGAAAGGTACTTAGCAAAATCCCATTAAAATATTATTAACAACGTCAGTAAATTAAAAACGCCGAAGCTTTCAGCTTCGGCGTTTTTATATTCGTTACACTTGGGTTCGCCCGAGTGATATCACTACTCGGCGGTTTTTGTCTTTTCCTATCGGCGAACCGTTATCAGCAATAGGACGACGCTTGCCGTATCCTTGCACTTGAATTCGATCTTCCGGTAGCCCTAGAGACTGAAAATAATCACGAAGTGACTCTGCACGTCGCTCAGATAAGCTTTGACTCGCACTTTTGCCATCAGTTGAATCGGTGTACGTCGCCACCAGCACGAGATCGATATCTTGATTATGTCGGATATAATCTGCAATTTGTGATAAACGCTTTTTGGAAGCCTTGGTTAACTGATCGCCTTGTCTTTCGTAGTGCAAAATCGTAAAGGCAATGTCTTCAAAACTGTATTTCAATAAATTGGAAATACAGTCGCTAAACGCGTTGTACTTATTTTGAAACAGCACGGATGACAATGCGACCTCAATTCTCTGATCTCGGCTCTGCCAATCCTGATAACTAAAGGTCGGATAACGCCCTTTTTCCAGCTCAGACAAAATGCCCCATGCTGTTTGCCCTCCGACATACCCATCAAACTGTTTAAAAAACTTTAGGTTTGTAATTCGATCGGCGTGTTCACCTGGTCGCCAAGGTGGCGGCATAGAGATGAGACTGACGTTACGTGTTTCTCCCATCGGACGACGCATTTTTAACTCAAAGTCTAAATTGATTTTTTTATTCGCACGAGATGAAAATACCGCATCTCCAAAACTTGGAATAGGGTGAACAAGTTGGCATTCTAACGGTGTGTTGACCACCATTTCCCATTGAGATTGCTGTGGAGTGGCAACATAACGTTTACCCATCACAGCAAAACTGCTTGTGCTAAACAACGAAAATATAACGCCACTAGTAATCAGCCATTTCTTCATCTAAGTACTGTCTCTTAAACGGCAGTCTGTTGCCGTCAATTTGAATCAATAAAACCACTTCACCTGGCATGCAAGAACCTCGCCAATGTGCGAAATATCGTAACATTACGATTAACGTTAATCATGGTAACTCAATCACACGAAATGCGATCGAGCGTATTGATGAGATGCAAAATAGAATTCCGTTTTTCTCCTAAATTGCGGTTTTTCTCGTCGGTATAATCTGCAATAATGCAGCCTTCGTCACACAAAAATAAGCCGACATGACAATAGAAAATGAAGCTCTGACCTTGAAAAAACGCTTTCGTGGTTATTTCCCTGTGGTAGTAGACGTTGAGACCGCAGGTTTCAATGCTCAAACTGATGCACTTTTAGAAATTTGCGCCGTTACGTTAAAAATGGACGAAGATGGCGTGTTGCATCCGGCCTCCACCATTCATTTTCATGTTGAGCCATTTGAGGGCGCTAACTTAGAAAAAGAAGCGCTAGAATTCAATGGTATTCGTGACCCATATAGCCCTCTTCGTGGTGCAGTTTCTGAGCAAGAAGCGTTAAAAGAGATTTATAAACTTATTCGCAAAGAACAAAAAGCCGCAGATTGCTCGCGCGCAATTATGGTTGCCCATAACGCAGCATTCGACTTAGGTTTTGTAAATGCAGCCAATGAGCGCTGTAAACTAAAAAGAGTCCCTTTTCATCCCTTTGCTACTTTTGACACGGCAACATTGAGTGGCCTTGCTTATGGTCAAACGGTTCTCGCGAAAGCATGCAAAACGGCCGGGATGGAATTCGATAATCGTGAAGCACACTCAGCGCTTTACGATACACAAAAAACAGCAGAATTATTCTGCGGTATTGTCAACAAATGGAAGGCCCTCGGCGGTTGGCCGCTTGCTGACGAAGAATAATAAGTAAACACAACATATTAGGAAAAGTATGAATCCTGTCGTTATATCAGTGTGCGTCATGCTCGTGTTAGCATTGATGCGCGTAAACGTGGTGGTTGCCCTCACGTTTAGTGCCATCGTTGGTGGCCTTGTCGCAGGCATGAGCCTTGGAGACACAGTTGCCGCGTTCGAAAGTGGTTTAGGTGGCGGTGCGACTATCGCTCTAAGCTACGCAATGTTAGGTACTTTCGCCGTTGCTATCTCTAAATCTGGCATCACGGACCTACTGGCAAAAAGTGTTATCAAGCGCTTAAATGGTAAAGAAAACTCGGCGTCAACTACCGGGTTAAAGTACGCGGTGTTAGTCGCGCTCGTTCTTGTCACTATGTCATCTCAGAACGTAATTCCGGTCCATATCGCCTTTATTCCAATTTTGATTCCACCTCTTTTGGGCGTATTCGCGAAACTTAAGCTCGATCGACGTTTGGTCGCGTGTGTTCTTACTTTTGGTTTGATCACACCTTACATGATCTTACCTGTTGGTTTCGGCGGTATTTTCTTAAACAACATTCTATTAAAGAACCTACATGACAACGGTTTGGAAAACGTGGTTGCAAGCCAAGTTCCAACGGCAATGTTACTGCCAGGTGCTGGTATGTTGTTTGGTCTATTGCTGGCGATCTTTGTTAGCTACCGTAAACCGCGCATCTACGAAGAAACGGAGTTGACTGTCGTTCACGAGACAGATCATGCTATCAATAAAAAGCACATCTTGGTGGCCGCTCTTGGCATTGTCGCCGCATTGGGTGTTCAGCTTTACACTGGCTCAATGATTATTGGTGCTCTAGCTGGCTTTATGGTGTTTACTTTTGGCGGTGTGATTGCCTGGAAAGAAACGCACGATGTCTTCACAAAAGGCGTGCATATGATGGCTATGATTGGTTTCATCATGATCGCTGCCGCAGGTTTTGCTGCGGTAATGAAGCAAACAGGTGGCGTTGAGACATTAGTACAGTCTCTCTCTACCAGCATTGGTGATAACAAGCCGCTTGCGGCGCTATTAATGCTAATTGTTGGTCTGTTGGTAACAATGGGTATCGGTTCATCGTTTTCAACCATTCCAATCTTGGCAACAATCTACGTTCCACTCGCGTTGGCATTTGGTTTTTCGCCAATGGCAACAATCGCGCTAGTTGGTACTGCTGCCGCTTTGGGTGATGCTGGTTCTCCAGCGTCCGACTCGACATTAGGCCCTACATCTGGTCTAAATGCCGACGGTCAGCATGAGCACATTTGGGAAACGGTTGTTCCAACCTTTATCCACTACAACATTCCACTGATCATCTTTGGTTGGATTGCTGCAATGGTGCTTTAGTACCGTTGTTTGATGGATATACTTAGTTACGAAAAAGCCGCTCATTGAGCGGCTTTTTGTTATTTGAAATCGCGATTATTGCGCTGGCATATTGTCAATAATACGCTCACGTATCAGTTTCAAAGTAGGCTCTGTTGACAGATAATCCACGGCAATCGGGAAATAAGCGTCGTTAATTTGAAAAACCAAGCTAGGGTAAGAATCCACGCCTAGGCTCTTTGCAAGACTCAGTTGATCTTGGAACACACCTTCTAAGAAAGAGCCGTCCATATCGTTCTTGAACTGCTGAACATTCAAACCAATTTCTTTAGCTAGCTGCAAGTGAGTTGCTTCTTCATGGGGAGGCATCGCACGTAAGTAATACGCATGTTGAATCGCTTCTAGCATCTGCTCATAAGAATCTTGAAAGCCCGCAGCGATAACTGCGCGACAAGATTGGTAAGTGCTTCTTACTGGCGTACAAAGCTTCCAGAAATCGTAGTTAAACTTGGTGCCCAACTGACGCTCAATCTGCTTCCAAATACCTTCGAGTTTTTGTTGCATCTCTGGTGGCATCGGCAAACTAGTATCTGGCGCAAGACCACCCACCACATACTCAAACTGAATAACGCCTGGCAGTTGCTGTTTCAATTTATCAAGCGTCGGTTTGTAACCCCAACACCAACTGCACATTGGGTCATGCACGTAGTAAAGCTTTATATCCACTTTAATAATTAAACCTTTAAAATCATTTAGTTAAATCAAACAAAAACATTAAGTGGCGATGAAGTGGCGACACATTTAAATCTAATTGCTTGGTTTAGGCTTCGAAGTTAACAAGCTGTCCGGCAAAGAAGCAGGCTTTGGCTCTTCTCATGCACTTCCCACGAAAACAGAGATTTCTTACCGTTAACTTCAAAGTCATTTCAAAATCTCAGAGTAATTATACAGTCTCATAAATTGAAAAACTTATTTATCTTGGCAATTCGCCTTCAAGCCAGTCTATATAAGGCTTCGTAAGCTTCACAATTGATCGTCTCTTTCTTCTTTTGATCGTCTTCATTTATGAAGAAAAACACACTCACCCTATGATTTTCAAACACTTACCAATCACCACCTGATCTTTCCAGATCATTAAAATTGCAATTTCCTGAAATTCTTTTCAACTTTTGAAATTTCTAAAATGACTCTAGAGGCGATTCTTAGAGGTCTGGGGGGATTCTCGAACCCCGCTATGGCTAAGGCTTCGCTTGATATCTACCGTGTTACGTAAACAGCTGAATTTCGACATTTAAGAATTGCGAAAAAACTAGATCGAAAACGTCGCAGGTGGGGAGGAGGAGTGCGGATTCCGTCACCCAGAGGCTGCTTTACGTCACCGCTGTCGCTTAGGCTTCATAGCTCTTAATCGGTCGTGGAATTAAGGCAAGATGGTCAAGATAAAAGAAAAGCGCCCTTGGTGGGCGCATGTTATGGCTAGAATCGGTTTCTAGATTATTGGATGTTCTCCGGCAGAACTGCCACTCGATATGTTTGCCCTGGCATTTTGTGTAATTTCGTCATACACAGCATTGGCGATCGCTTCTGCCATCTTTCCTGCCATGGCGAATTCACCTGTTAGAACGAACCCTTGTGCTTGGAGTTCGCTTTCCAACTTCGCTTTGAGAGATTCTTTACTCATTGCCATGTTACTTACCTGCCTTAACTGTCGATGATAAATCAGAGTGAGGTTTGCCTGTGTAAGCACAAATGCAGTCACCTTGCACAACCCCTTTACCGCCATTCATGGTGATGAGGTCAGCGACTTCTATGATTTTCTTGGCAGTCGTGGTTTTGTTGTTTGTGATTTCTTCTATTTTGTCTTCCAACACTTTGATGCGTTGGTTTAAACATTCGGTGATGTTGTCTTTGTCGGTCTTGCTTTCAAAGTTACCTTCTTCGTCGACCAACTGGTAAACACCTTGGCGTTGTTGGTATCGGCTCTCGCCTTGCTTAATCGCGGGTAACTTGAATCCCAATGGCAGAACACAACGAATAAAAGGCTTATCCGGTTGGCCGAACATAAAACCGATTTCTACAATGCTTCCGATTGCCGGTGGCTCAAGTCTACCGGCGTATTCACCTACACCTGGTATTGGAAGTGGTACCGCCTGAAGTGGTGATTTATCTTTGAACTCCACACCCTTTTCATCGAGCAGCTGAACATCCACGGCGTAATGCGGGTAAAAGCGATCGGACATGTCGCCCTCTTCTGGCAGCTCAGGTAACGCCACGACCTTCCCCCATCGAGGTAAATGCCAACGGCCAGTCAGCTCTGGGAACAGTCGGAAGATGATCCGCTTAATTGCATTTACGTCCATGTCAATTTCACCTCTGTTCCTTGAAAATCAACTCCCACCAAACGTAAGCCGTTGACAATTGCGCCAGGTCTTAACTTTGGAATGGCGGGAACTTTTACCGATTTCGACGCAGTTCGGTTGGTCATTAGATTGTCTGGAATGGTCACCGGCTTATCAGCCCAGTAAGAGTCTTTCCAACTGCCCACGTAGATCTGACCATTGCCTTGTTGCTGCCAAAACAGATCTTCAATCCCGAAGGCTTGAGACAGCTCGTCCATCACTCGATAGCCATTACCGTCGCTGTAAAAACAAGGGATAGATGTTTTGCTGTAGGCCGCTTCTGGTACCACAAACTGCAGCCCTGTTTTGTTGGTTACATCGCTTAGTAATTGCATCAAGGTTGGGTGCCTAAGCGTGACATTAAGTGGTTTGAAAAGGAGCGCTGCTAGTTCGCGACAAAACAATTCTGACCATCCTTTTTCTGCGGGTTGAACTCTTTCAACATACCCAAGAAAAACGCGAGAGATGCTATCTCCCCAACCAATATCGACAGCAACAATAGTGTTCACCATAGGCGAACCTTCTACCTTAATTGTGCAACGCGCTGGCGTATTCACATCAAAAAGAACACGATGGTCTTTGGCTTTCACCTTTTGACTACCCAGATAAGCACGGCAGGAAAATTTGTTATTTATCGTCACGATTCCCCCTTAACCCAAGGCCTCGTCTATGGCCTTAAGCACTTTCATCACTCCCGTCAGCTCAATGCTGGTACCCGGTGGAACCTCTTCGCTCGAACCCGACTCAACCGGAGTCGTAACCCCTTGAACCTGTTGTTGCGTTGCAGGTTGGTCTTGTTGACGCTGTTCAACCCGCTCCGGCACCGAAAGATGCTCAACTAACTCAAACGCTACGTTCCATTGTCTGAGGCTTTCTTGTTCATCGGCCCGAATAGTGCCTTGGAACTTCACCTCACGAACTTTAAGTGTCGATGCGGTTTTATTGCTAACACGGTAGATTTGGCGAGCGCTATCTTGCTGCCCACTGGCCATATTGAAAAGATTGCTCAGGCTCTCTGACTTGCTGAAAGGAATGATGCCACTCACCGCCAACACCTTGCCCTTGTTACCTGTTTCCGCTTGGTCAGTCGATGAGGACTGGCCGGACATATCTTGTCCTGCGAGCTGTTGGCGAACGCTAATGCGCAGGTTCTTGAGTGAGATTTGTATACCGTTAAGACTCAACATCTTGACTCGAAGTCTCCACCAACACCCCTAGATTATTGTCCCAAATGAAGACGGGAGAAGAGCAGCAGCGGCTTAATTGGTCGTTGTCAATTTCGCACTCACCACAACCGTTACAGCAGCAATAGCTTTCCCCTTGTTTTAACTCTCTGATCATCATCGTTACCTTGTCGAGTTAGCAACTATTGGTTGATTGTTTAAGCCATTAACATTCGCGTCAGCATGCTTCTCAATGTTGAATACGTTGACTTCTCCAGTACAGGTTACCGAAGAGCCACCTTGAACTAGATTTTCTAGCTTCGTGATACCAAGCTTACCGCTTAGCTGAGAGCCCACTAATGAGATTGCAGACTTGACCGCGATTCGATTCACTTGACCATCAACGCCATTAAACCAGTAGTGGAAACCCGTAGCCCCTCGTGTTGAGGCGGTCACATTCATAGATAAGTCGAAATCATCTACCTTCAATCCACTAAAGTAAGCAAGCGTCCTTCCCGAAGAGCCAGATGGCGCACCTTGGATGGTCGCGTTAACTTCAATTTCGAGCTTACCTCTCAACACTCCATTGGCAGCAGAAGCGGAGGTGAACACACTGTGATTCACTTCATCGCCATTTTGACTGGATGCTCTCACGATTCTTGTTCTACCTAGGTCCACATCAACTGAGGACCCAGTAACGCTCATCGTTACGCGACCATCAGTGATAATTTCGGCCTGTGTTAGCTTTGCATTTTTGCCAAGAATGTAATGAGAGCCAGCGACGGGAGTCGCGGTAATGTCGACATCGATGGCACCAACAGTCGTTGAACCATTGGAGATTTCCATTCGCCCGTTGCAGGTAATGTCTCCAACAGTGTTATGTCCAATATTTTCTGAGGCCGTGAGAACGGTAGAAGCAAAGAGCCCCGTAACGTTGCCAGCTTGACACTTATCCGCATTAAAAAAGTACACAGCAGCCCCTTGTGGAGAATTGTCATTTAATCCACGGCCTAATAAGTTCCCCACTTGGCAAGAAACCGCTTGCTCTCCAGCACCTCCAAAAATGACGCCATAAGCCCCAGCACCATCGAAAATATCGCCGCATTGGTTACCATTGCCTTTCATCCATACATTTCGTTCAGCAGGACCTTCGGAATAAATATCACCAAATTTAAGGTTCTTCGCGGTACCTAAACATTCCACTACCGCAAATAAGGTATATTTTTCAGATTCTTCTTGCGGGTTAAAGGACCAAATATCGCCAAATTTCACGCCAGGAAATGAAGCCCCCTTGACGATGCGTTTGTAAACGTTTCTACCGATGATGTTGCCAAATGTAATATCGAACTGTTCTGCTATCTCGGGGGTTTCTGCATACATTCTCACTAAATCAGAATCTTGAACGACACCCAGTCCAGCATCCACAGATTTGATGCCATCACCATATATATCTCCCACCGTCCCATATGATTTGCCAAGCGGCACTTCCGAATCGACACCAACAAGGTAAACCCCACCGACGAAACCTTTACCAATAACCGCACCATCATCATCTTGTAGGATGTTGAAGAATTTTTGGTTACCGACACTAAAGTTCTTCGCTCCGTAAGCTGGAATTTTCAAAGGGTATGTTTGAGTGGATGTTTTACCGTGAAAGTTGCGATAAATCATATCGCCTATTTGAGCATTGATTGATGGCGTAGCAATACTAACTGGGTAAGCAGTATGATCTTCATCTAGGCCATCAACATCAAAGTTCTCAAGCTTGCAGCCACTAGAAACGGTTGCAAAATAGTAGTTGCCTATGAGTTGGATTTTCGCCCAACCTCCATCCCACTTGGCGGTATTGGTTAAATTAAAGCACTGGCTAACCGTGTATGTAGTGTCACAGCGGCCTAATACCTTGCCAGCATAAGATTGAGCAAAATCAAATGCAGCGTCATCTAAGTCGACACCATTTCCATAGGCACCAAACGACTCGAAATATTTTGTGTTTGACGCTTCCTGCAAAAAGAGCCCAGTGCCCTCAATGGGTAAACAAAACTCACCTGGGGTCATTTGGCCTACGACAGTCCAAGCTTGGTTGATTGTCGCATTAAACCGTTTTGTATTGATTCTCATGCCGATAAACGGTTTAAAGTACTTTCGTGCCCCTCTCAGCGCATGCTCAACAGAATCAAATTCAAAACTGCTCTTAACTTGCCGAATGTCGCTTAAACTATCATCAGCGTGTATCTCAGCAATTTTGCATATGAAATGCTGAATATCTTTACCCGTTGAAGAGTCAACGTAATTGTCTTTTTCTTCCTCGGTAATGACGAAATCAAACACGGTGATCTGCTCGCCTGTCGGAGAGCCTTCACGATAAGCATCTATGTAGATAAACGATGGTTTTTTCGACACTTGAACGCTGCGGTCAAACTCCATGCTGACACGGTTGCCCGACACATAACCAGCCCCCGCTTTGATGTTGTACGCACTACCCGATGTCGTCACCAAAAAGCCGTCTTCGATAAACCAATCTTTACCACTTTGGTCGATGATGGACTGTGCTACATCGCTGTCCATTTTCTTCATACGGTCGGTGGCGTTGTACTGCCAGCTTGAGGCATCCACACTGATGTTGGTGATTTCCGCGATGTCTTTGTATTCAAGGACAACCGAACGCACCAAAGTATTACCCGCTACACCAGGCTCATCTGCCGTCTTTGGTGTTAACGCATGATGATCAATGGTCACTAATACATCGTATTCAGAGCAGTACGCCCCGGTCCAGTTAAACTGAAACGGACCAACATGACTGGTCAACGTAGTACTGTAAATGACCGAGTCTGAGGATAGGCGACCTCGTTGTTCAACCTGCTCTTGGTGAACAATATCATTAGTTGGAACCACATCACCGGGTTGTGGGAACTCTGGGCGGTTTGCTACATTCGCAAATATCATCTTGTCGATGATAAGCGGCTTTTCTTCCGCATTGAGCTGTGCCAGCAGTGCTTTACCTGCGGCGGTTAAAATTGACTTATCTGTTGTATTTGCCATGTTTAGTAGTTCCTCAGCCCTTCACTGTGGCTTGGTAATATTCGCAGTCGACGTTCAGAACACTTGGAAGCATGCCAACGTTGAACCTGGCCTTAACGTGGGACATGGAGTATTGCGCTTCAATATTCTTACTTCTCGCCGCTAGGGGCATTTCGACATAACTGGTGTATTGATAACGACGACAGGTTCTGCCGTATTGCCTGATGACGGTATCGAGCAACTTAGGGACGTTGGTTAAATCACCGTCTTTGATTTTTAAGCTGATGACATCCCAATCCACATTGGCTAAACGTTCGTCTTGAGTGATATGCGGATAGCCCAACTTAGCGAACATCTCCTCCCACCCCGCTATCGTGCCCGCGTCGCGAGCAAATCCGTATGCATGAGCCACACGAATACGAAACAGAGCTTCCGGCTCTTGGCCTAAGCGTTCGACTTCACGTTGCCAGGCAAGAATATTGACCAGTGCCATTGGCGCGGTTAACGGATCATGCTGCTGCAGTGGCATTTCGAATGCCGCTCTCACATGTTCCCAGTAGTTACGCATGGCTCGTGCGAACTTAGCCAGTTCGCCACGCCCCATCCAGTAACGCAGATTAATCTCAGGAATTTTCAACGGTCACCCCCAGAGAATTAATGCGCGGTACCGTCAAGTTATTGATGATGTCGGCGTTATCGAATTCGAGCGATTCAATCTCTGAAAACTGCTCATGCAGCTCTTGCCCTAATCTTGAGAAACTGAATCGAAGAACCGGACTAGTCACTGTTGGCGAGTAATCGGTGTTCTCACGGAAAGCCGCGCTAATAAACTGCTCCACTTTCATTTTCAACGCGTCTCGGCCTTCCATCGTTAATGAACGAAGTGGCCAAACCCGGCAGACAATATCGTGAGTCGTTTCTGGCATGGCGAGGACTTGCAGATCATCACCATGTCCGTGCTGACCTTCGACACGGATGTACTCATTCAAATCCGCCAACATTTCTGCCGATGGTTCCCCCGTATCTAAAAGAATGAACGCGTTTGCGGTACCTGGTCCACGCGGGGCGTTATGCTCAAAATAAACATTGTCGTCGTTGATACCTGCGCGACTGGTGAGCAGCGAACGGTAGGCCGCATCAATGTGCCATCTTGCTACTGCGCTCCATTGGTTACGTATACGTAGACGGAGTTCGTCATTACTCTCTTTGTCTGCCCCTGCTTCATTCAACCATTCGGCAGGGTTCGTCACTGCGCCAATACCCGGAATGGCTGTTGGTAAAATGTGGTAATACCCTTCACCTAGGTTGTAAGCCGCGCCCTCGTTCTCTGCCTCGACTTCTGCCATCACCATGGTTTCGTTTTCTGGCATCGTGGTATCCGCAAGCACCTTTACTCGGTAAATCGTGCCATTAATCGGTTCGGTCTGTACCCATGTATCTTTGGGAATAACCAACGCAGGTCCTTTAGCCGCAGAACGTTGAAAAGCGATCATCCCTTTGGCTTTGGTTGCCCCTTTGCGGGTGAGTTTGCATTGCCACGCCAACAGGTCGAGCCATTGATCAACGGCGGTCGCAACAAACATATTCGGCAAGACATAGCCAACCAATAAAGTATTGATAAGCCACATCGTGACTTTCACGACCGTGGCTTCAATAAGGCGCCAAAATGGAGAGAACGGCGAGTCGTTTGAGATGATGGAACCTTCTTTGTCCATTTCCTCTTTGAGTACTTTCTTCCACCCTGCTTCATCGGTTGGGATACCCGATTGCTTCACCAGTTCGGAATAGTCTGGTTTTGGAATATCAGTCATTAACGCTCTCCGTTATTCACTATCTCTAATTGCAACTCGCCAAAGTCCATGGTGTCGGCAAATACGTAAATCGTGCCCTCGGTCGGTTCATCCAAACGCACGGTACCTGGTACCAATCGAACGTCTTCTTCAACAAGCAGTTCCAGCCTGGTGCGGATATCGGCTTTCTTTGATGGGCTTCGCTCAGCAATTAAATCCACTGCTAAATTGCTCTCGATGATGGCGTGTTTGATGTCTTGGGCGATCACCGCACGGTCTTGAATCAAGATTGGGTTGCGGCCTGCATCGAGCACCACATCCCCGTTCTCAATCAAAATGTCCTGGTATTTGTAATCCGCCATTAGCCTGCCGCCATTTCTATTTCACTCGCTATGTCTTGCGGGCTGTTCATGTAGGTTGGATAAATCGCCACACCGCCGTAGTTGGTTGAGCTGGTTTGATAGCTGGCAATGTTCTTGGCTGCGCCTCCAGGTTGAATTTGTGCTCGAGGCGTAGCGCTTTGAACGGACTTCGATTTCACTTGAGTCACTTCATCATCACCGCCCAAACCTGGTATCCAATCAATGAGTCCTTTTACGGAATCCCAAATTCCCGCTAGGCTCTGAGAAATCCAATTGAACACTCCGGAAAAAACGTCCTTAATTGAGTTGGCCATATCACCGAGAAAGGCAAATCCACTAGTGTCGGTAAAGCCGCTCATGACCCATTGCCAACCTGCCTTGATGAACTCAAACATGGCTCTGAATGGAAGTGTGATTAAAGTGATTGCCCCTTCTAGTACTTGGAACCAGGTTGTGTCACCAAACGAGGCTTTCAGATCATCCCAGTAGAAGATCAGCGCACCGACTGCGGCGATTGCGGCAACGACAGCACCAGCAATGAATCCTATTGGGTTCGCCATCATTGCGATGTTTACCGCTAGCATTGCAACGCGAAGCGCTGCCATTCCTTTAGTTAGTAAAAAGTTCACCCCTGTAAACATCTTCATGGTGAGCATATAAGTCGCCATGACTTGTTTACCTACACCCATCATTAAGGTAAAAGCACCACCTGCTGCTGCTGCACCTAAAATCGCCATGGCAGCAAAACCAATGTACTTGGTCAGGTTCGGGAACATCTCTGTCCATTCGATGATTTCTATCGCACCATCAGCCAAGCTTGAAATCACAGGCAAGAGAGAAGGCAACAACGCGGCACCAAAAGCAGTGCGAACTGCAAACACGCCTTGTTCGAGTCGTTCCCATTGGTCGGTCATCGCTCCGGCCATGTTAATTGCCGTATTTAAGTTACTAGCATCATTTAGGTCTTTGACGCTGGATTGCAGCTCATTCGTTTTGCCTATCAAGTCGGTGATAAGCAGCACGGCTTCATCCGAGCCGAAAGCTTGCTTAATCTGATCAATTTCCAGTGAATCTAAATCACCGAATTGGTTGCGTAGTTTCGACATAATGTCGAACATGGGCAGCATTTTTCCGTTATTGTCGGTAAACGACATACCAAGCTTGTCTTGTGCTTTGACAACACCGTTCATAAAAGCTTTGTAACGAGTCCCCGCTTCACTACCAGTCATAGAGCCTTGTAGTAGGCCAAGCACGGCCATTTGCTCTTGAATGGCTACGCCGTGAGTTTTACCTAATGCGCCAACACCTTTAAACGCATCCGACATGCCTTGACCCGTGGTTTTGAACCTCTCGACAGATTTTGCGGTCATACCTGCCACTTGTTCAGCCCAGTTGTCTTTACCAATCCGATCGGCTTGGTCTTTAAAAACCGAGTACATGGTGCCCATGTAGTTGGTAATGGTGGCTGTATCTGCTTTAGTCGCAGCGGCTAAAATAGCCGAGCTTCTTGTGACACCCGCCAGTTCATCGCCTGTCATATCTCCCATAGCAGATTTGATATCATACGAAGCCGCCACAAATTCAGTGGCCGACTTACCGTATTCAACCGAAAACTTCATTGCGGTTTGGGTAAGGGTTTTTAGTTGGTCATCGGCAACACCAAGTGATTTCACTTCACCTAATGCCCTGTCCATCTCAATTGCTGGCATTAAGGCTTGTTGCAATGCAAAGCCAGCACCCACCATGCCTGCCGCGCCAGCCATCATGGTATGAGTACCCTGACGGTAGGTATTGGTGACATCATTCAAATTGCGTTGAATATTACCCAGAGGTTTAGAAATCTGGTCAATCAATCCAACTTGAAATCTGAGTGCTTCTGGTAACATCGTGTTCCTTATCAGCTAAACGCCTTGGCAACCCCGTTAGCGGTGGCAGCTTGCATGTTTTCCCAATACTGACGCTCTAACCAAATGGCCCTTGCAAGGTTCTCTTCGCTGTCTGTCTCACTCGGCAACCACTTACGACGCCAGGTGAGCATTTGTTCGAGCTCGTTGGAGTCCATAGCCCGAACAAGGGCATCTATTTTTTTACTTTGATCTGTAGCTTCGGCGTGTATTCCTTGAGAACTTCACCCACAACCTGAATCGCTGCTCCTGGGTTATCGTTCGTCAATTCACGGAAGGCTTCTTTGCTTTCTTCTGTAACGGTGTTCATCAGAAAGTTATGCGCAGAGTTCACGATTTCACCCTGTGCCAATGCGTTCATGTAGTCGTTGTAATCTGCTTCTGTTGGGACGAACGTGATATCTGCATCACCGACCGTTAGTACAATTTGCTTGCTCATGCTACATCTCTCTCTTTATCTAGCTTGGTTTCCAAACGGTCGAACCGTCCGTTAATTGAATCTTTCAAATCATCTACGGCTTCCCGTAGTTCGTGCTTGGTGGCGTACTTTTCAGCGACATCACCACGCAGTCGCTCAGTGGCTAGCTCATTGGCATGGATACGACGATCATGATCTCGGGCGGTGTTCTGCCCTTTATCCGTTCTGCCGAAAACCACATTGATGATGGCGATAAGCAGCGCTATCGTTGCCACAATCGCCGATATCCATGATGAATCCATCGCTATTCCTTCTGTGGCACTTCTTTTAAGCGTTTGCCTTGTAATGCATTGATGATGTCGTCAACCGTCTCTTGCAGAACGTCGTTTGTGCTAAGACCTTTCAAGGTTTCCAAGCCCCATACCACAAGGCGTGTGGCGAAACGTTCAAGGATGATTGACCAACCAATTTGAAAGAACAGGCCTTTCAGTACTTCCAACAATGTCTTGCCAACGATTCCAGTTAAGAAATTCATACTGCTTCTCCGATTAGCGATTGATATGCCTGCAGGTAATCTTCTGCGGTTGCTTTACCTGCGCTTGTGTTCCAGTACTTCTTCGCGTACCGAGCCAAACCTTCTAGGTCATCGGCTTCTGGCAAGGCTTCTGGGAACCGAATTAAATTGAGTCGTGCGGTTGCCACTGCGAACTCGGGTGAAATCACCATGTAACGCGGGTCTAAGCTCTCCACGGGGCCAAACATCGACAGCGCATCCAACAAGTGAGGGCGACTGTTACCTAACCACTCGACAAGCCAGTTGAAGGTGGCGGGTTCCATTTGGGTAAAGCCCAGTGCAGGCCCACGCACTTGTTTTGAGTAAGTAAACTTTCCGGACTCATGAGCAATAATCATCAGGATCAGATTAATCGCCGCTTGAGTGTTCATAGTGCCTTTACCACCGGATGCCATATCTAAGTGGTCAAGGACTGGCTTCATGATTTTCTCAACAAAGAGCTTTGCTAAATTCATCGGGTCATTCGTTCCAATTCGCTTTGACACTGGGTGCAGTAGATGCAACCTGGTACTTTTTGGCGGCGTTTTTCTGGGATTGGGTCGCCACATTCGCCGCATTCATGTGCGCTTTCCCGTTCTTCAATTCGCTTAGCCCTTGCCAGTTGGTTGGCAAGCGCCACTTCTGTGAATTGGGTTTCAAGACCGCAGGCATGGTCGATAACATCTGCCATCATGCCTCCTTGTTATTGAACCAAGTCTTCGGTTTCATCCGGACGCAGGTACGGCACACCGTTGATGCTGACAAAGTCTGGGCTTGTCACCTCGAACGGCAGCTTGTGAACTAATGCACTACCTCCATTCGAATCGGCATCAAGTAAGTCAGAGATTTTGATACGACATCCGAAGGCTTCAATTTTGAGCTCATCTTTATCAATCTTGCCGTAGAACAGCGCGTCAAAATCAGGCATTCCACGCCAAGAGCCGGCTTGTTTTGCTGCCTTGCTCAACTGGTTGAATTGCTGCGTGGTAAGTTCCATCTCACCGCTTGCTTCTACATCGCCATCGACGTAACCATCTGGTACACCAGAGGTTTTATTGACAGCGGAATTATCCGTAATGGATAGAGTGACTTTTTGCGCTTTGAGCTTGTAGTCACCCATTGAAAAATGCATGTTCTTGCCAGAAATTCTCATGGATTACGCCTCCAAATCTGCAGGGTTAGTAAGATCAAGCGCGATGTTGACCACGATATGTTTCGGGCAGTTATGAGGGCGAACCATCAAACCGATCGACACTTTGGTTTTGGTTACCCACTGAATGGTAACGTCACCATCTTCTGGCGGCATGATTTCACCAGGGAAGGTAATGCCACCAACTTCTGTCGTTTTCGACATATCACGCATATCTTTGCGGAAGTAAGTGCGGTTCAGCTCAATGCTTGCAGGCGTTGAGTTAAGAATGCGGTCGGCAATACGTCGAATCGCTTTGATACGCACACGGCGGTTAAGCTTGTGCACCGGGCGAACGTATTCGAGGTACTGATAATCACCGCCTTTGGCTTCCAATGTGGTTGCGTCCGACCAGTACACCCCTTCTAAATCGGCATACCATTGCGGCAGTGAGTAACGTGCGTCTGCTAGCGTAGCGATGGTGCTCATCTCTAATGCTTTCCCTGCGCTGTCCGTTGGCATGTCTCCCAAACTCAAGACTGAGCCTGTTGCGACACGCATCGGACTGTCTGCTACCGTGACGTTTCGATCACATAGACGACCAGCAAGTACACCCACGTTATTGCCGTTAAGCTGAGGAACGGGCGTCACGAGGTTTGCAGAAACATCTTTCACCAGGTCAAGCATGGCGGTTTCGTACTCTGCCCACGTTTGGCCTGTATCAGGGGTTGAATCAATGCCCGCACAAGCGGCGAGGAAGAACACCCAACGACCAAGTTTGCTAGTCAGCTCGGTTGCTTTCGACTGCATATCATCAAACTGAGTTTTGACCGTGACTGGGTCACAAATAGCAATGCCTTCGAATGAGTCAGTCCGGTTCGCCAGATCAACAGCGTCTTGCCAGGTATCGTCTGCATCTAAGCCAACAATCGCCCCCGTCCAGTTTTGTTTGCCGTTAAGCTGGGCGGCTTTCACGTTCAGACCAAGCGCATCATCGGCAACAACTTCGTCAAGGTTGGTCATGTTATTAATACGGGTCACTTTGCCTTGCAGTTCGGCCTTGTCAGTACGCCCGATGAAAAGCACGTGACGTTCTATCTCAGGGATACCGCCTTGTGCCAAATTGAGATTGTTAACCTCTACCTTTCCGGTTGCCATTGGTTATTTCCTCTGTTTTGCCTGCTCAAATATCTTGATGAGCTGGCGGTTCACTTCACGTTCTTTACTACCGAGAATCTGACGCTCTGCTAATGGAATATCCCAACTGGTGATATTTGGCTGATTAGAGAGTTCTCGAATGAGCTGTCCTGCTTGTCCGTGGGTGATGGTTACCATCAACTCACGTAAGCTGGCTTTCTTTCGTCCTTTGCCGCTTTTTCTCGGTACCGTGTAACCCAGTTCTCTTAGCTTTCTCGCTTGCCCCTTGGTACAAGGTGCTGAGTAATCCGGTTTGCCCCATCGCTTTTGCATTTGGCGCTTGGTCATTTTTTGCTTTTGACCAAGGTGGTGCCTTGCTGCGATTTTTGCGGTTAACTTATTACTCCAAGTCAAATCAAGCTGGTTGGCGTTTCTCACATAAGGCGTTAAGCCCTTTGCCATCCGCTTTAAAACCTTGCCTTTCTTCTTTCCTTTCTTTGGTTGCAGAGCGCGTCCGTTAACGTCTTTTTGGGAACGAATGCGCTTTCTGGTATTGGTCGTTTCCCAACGGCCAAGGGTTTTCAGTATCCAGACTCGCTTTTTAGGTGGCAGAGCCAGCATGGTCAGCTTTTCCTGCATGTTGAGCACATCGCGCTCATTGACCTTAATTTGCGGCTTCATTCACCAACTCCGCTTCTTCTGCGGTGTAGATTTCAACGGCCTGCACTCGGTAGGTTTCCCCTCGCCAAGTGATCATTCCCACAGCGTCAGGGATCAGCTCAATCGGCTCCATCATTTCCAATTCAATGGCAACGTCGGCTACCTCACTGCTGATCACATCAACCGAAAGGTCTGGGTCGCCTAACTCATCTTCATTGCGCGTGGTGTCGTAATCGCTGAGCCAACAGGCAACCAGAGCAAGTAAGCAGCGAGGGTCCAAAAGTCGGTGCGGAAATTCTTCAATACTGATCACTGCGTTGTACTTCCAGTGACAGGCGATATAACCGCCGTTCCCTCGGTCTTCACCGTTTGGCACGATGGAGCCGTTTTCCTGCCAGGCATCAATTTTGTTATCGAGCACATTGGAATTCAGGTGACTGACGATGTAATCCGTCAGGTGTTCCAGCTTGGTTTTGTTGTAAGTGGTTTCGCTCATATCGAGTCAATCCCATTTGCACTGCGGCCAAGGAGCGCACGCACATCTTTGTTACTCTGGGCGAGAAAACGTGCCTCTTGTTCCGGTTCATCCGTTGCCACGCTTTCACCTTCTTTGCGGCGGTCTTGAGTCGCAAACTCTTTCATCAGTTCGGCGTGAGCCCGACCATAAACCGCACGCTTGTAGAGCATGATTTTCGGGCTGCTCAGCACTGGTTTTTCGCCATCTACGATCAGGCTTTCTAATCGTTCTTGAATATTCAGCGCGGCGATGGCCACCGCGTAGTTCAAAGAGTCGTTATCAAACGTATGGGGAACACGGCGTAAACTGCGAAATTCAGCCGTAGATAAATCCGGCCATCCTTCACCTGGTATGGCGATATCGACTGCACTGTTAACATTTCCGCCAAAGCTCATAACGGTCCCTTGATTAGTTAAATTAGGGCGCCTCTAGCCACTGGGTCGACGGTATCGAGTTAGCCGGTTAGCTTCTCTTACCTCACCAGCCGAGGCGCGGTGGCGTAGGAGTCTTTACAGATTCTTGCCTTCGTTAATGGCGCGAATACGGGCTTCAATCTTCTTGATTTGGGTACCCACCCCCACTTTGCTGTTCTTATCGTGCGCGTGTTGAAGCAGAGCCAATGCTTTTTCTAATGTTTCTACGTTGCCAACAGCTGTGGCTTGCGGCTGGCCTTCTTCATTTCGGATCAGGTATAAACCCGCGAACTTGTACCACTTAGCGTGAACCTTCTCGTGCAAGCGCCACTCTTTCTCGACCTTATCGAACACCTGGGAGAAGTAAGGCTCAATGGAATGACCACGTTCAGATTCTTTCTCCGCCCATGCCAACACTTCGTCAGCACAGAACGTCGGCCAGTCACGGCGGAAGTTTTCTGGCGTAGGCAAATCTAGCTCAATGGCTTTCATGCACCACTCAATCGCGGCATCCAGCTCTTTAATGTCGAATAGCCAAACCACCATGTTGGTAAAAATTGGGTTTTCGAACGCTTCGCCACTTTCTAAATAAGCCTGAACATACGGCTTGTATTTCGGTACCAGCACTTCACGCTTGTGCTTAATTCGATCAGCGATGGCGTTAAATGAGCGCAAATACTTGCGGTCTTCTTCAAACTCAATCAGCTTGATGTGCAGGCTGTCGGTATCTGCACCGGAAATGACTTCCGGTACAGACTGGTTAGCTTGCTGTTCAATGAGCTTTCGACGCTGTTTTGCTAATGGGCTAACCATGCATTACTCCTTAAGCAGCAGGCTCAACAACGGTCACCGCTTCAATCGCAGCGAACTTGTTCAGGTTACCGATGGCGTAACCTTCCATACGGATATGGTTTTGTTTGAAGCGAAGCGTGTCTTCATCATTCTTTTGCTTACGCCACTGCGTGCCTTCCTGCGTGAGTACTTGCAGGTTTTTGGTGTTGGTTACCCAAACCTGATCGACTGGGAAGAACGGCGCTTGATAGGCTTTCTTACCTGCAATGGTTTTTGCCAGTTGTTGAGCAGCTTTGTGCTCGGTAGGCGTGTTTGCCGCTTCCAGTAAACGGTGCTGCTCTGCTGCGACCAAGTTTGAACCGACGAGAACAACAAGATCAGGGTCTTGGCGGTGCTCTGGCGCAATCGTGGTATTGATCAGGTCTTGAACCAACGAATCTAGGTTTTTGTAAGAATCCGCGGTTGCACCTGATGAGTCAAGTTGGGCAGAAGCAAGGACTTGGCTCGCTTTCTTCTCTTTCGCGATAGTCAGCCAACCTTTGTTGACATCCTGACCAAGTGGATTTGCGACTGGGTCTGTTACCGTTGCAGCCGATGTACCGTTGAAACCAACACGTAGAATATCGAGAGCAAAACGGCGCGAGATGGCATTTTGCATCATCTTCAACCACTCATTTTTAGAGCCTGAGTTCGCCCATTGCGTCATGGTTTCCCAAAGAATGTGCGCACCAGAATCAGTTTTAACCAACTCGTAGGTGTTACCACTTTGGCCTACTTCTACGCTAAAGCGCTCATTGTTGCCGCGGCCTGTTGATAGACCATCGTTACCAACATCAACAACCTGACCTTTGATTTGCTGTACAGGCAGCATCGCGATCATGCCCAAGAAGGCATCTGACTGCATAATTGCCTGACGCAGCTTAGTTTCCATTGGCGGCGTAAGGTTAAACATGGTTTGACCTGCTGACGCGCCTGCACTTGTCAACATTGTTGAAGAGAACTCTTGCAGGTATTGAGTTGAAATTGCGTTCAGCATTAAAACATCTCCTTAGCTGAGAATTTATCGTCAGCACCAGAACCATCTGGTTCTTGACCCGGAACTTCTTTTGAAAGTTCAGCGAATTGGTTTTCGAGACCGTTCACTTTCTCGATTAACGGTTTTAGTTTTTCGTCCAGAGTGGCAGAGAACAGCTCAACGCTTGTTTCCTTCTCTTCTGGCTCTGGCGTTTCTGGTTCGTCTTGCAAGTTGAACTCTTCTTTCAGTTCTTGCTTGAACTCGCCTTTGAATGCAGAAAACTGCTCTTGCAGTGCTGCTTTAAGTTGCTCTTCGGTCACGTCGGTGTCCTCTACTTTTGATGGAGTTTCTGGCCCTTCATCGCCAGAAGAGAAAAATTCATTGAATGCCGCAAAAAATCGGTCTTTGCGTGTAAAGCAATCGGAGAAGTCCACCTCTTCTAAATGGCTTGCTTTCATCTCGGTGGTTTCGCCAGATTGACGAGAAAATTGAAGGAGCGAAGTACCCGTGGAGGCTGGGGAGTCAGTCGCAGCTAGGCCCATTAAATAGCAACGTCCTTCGCCCTTGTAATCAGGATTTGGTTCGATGGATGTGAATAGCTTTTGCTTTTTTCGGTTGGCTTCGAGCATGAAGTCGTTCGGCTCTAACTTCGCGAACAGACGCATTTTGCCGCTTTCTTCCTCCGCTTTGAGCTCAATAACTTTGCCCCAGTTATCACCGTAACCATAAAATCGACGGTGCTCTGGCCAGATTAGCGCGGTGTACTCTTTTGGGTCATAGCTTGCCGCCATTTGCTCAATCCAATCACGGGTAATTTTGCGCCCGTCTACGGTTGGCCCCTCAGTAGCAATGATTTTCCAGTCACTAATCTTTGGCATTTTGGTACTCAAACTTGTCATTCACATATCGGTGTGAGCAAACAATACGCCTTTGAATAACGGCTTTCAGCCACTTCAATTCCTACCAATTCGGATTTTGCCAAAACTAGAATTTTCAGGAATCTATCTAGGTCATCTGCAAGTTTTCGGCGCGTATGATGCAGCTATGGCATATTCAGATGAAATAAGAGAAGCCGCGAAAAAGCTTTATTTACGCGGTGTTCCTCCGAAAGAAATTGCAGCGCAACTTAACCTTAATAGTGAGCGCATCCTTTATACCTGGGCGGAGAAATTCGGTTGGGCTTTGTTGCTTAATGAACTTTCTGTTGAGGAAATGATTAATCGCCGTTTGGCGGTGCTGATAGATAAGGATGAGAAAACCGATCAGCAGCTCAAGGAAATGGACAAGCTAATCGATCACCACGTTAAGCTGTTAAAAGCTCACGCTGATGCAAAAGCCAAAGCAGAGCGACACCTTTCGCAAGGCAGCTCACCAAAGAGTGATAGTGACTCATCAAAGCAAAGCAGCAGTAACGGCAACCGTAAAAGGAGCCGTAAGAAGAACAGCATTGAGCACCTAACAGAAGATGACTTTAAAGGCTGGCACGAATCCCTGTTCGAATACCAGCACACGATGCGTAACAACATCAAACAGCGTATTCGTAATATTCTCAAGTCTCGCCAAATTGGTGCTACTTACTATTTCAGTGGTGAAGCCTTAGAAGATGCGATTCTGACTGGTGATAACCAAATCTTTCTCTCTGCATCACGCGCACAGGCTGAAGTTTTCCGCAGCTACATCATTGCGATTGGTAAAGAGTTCTTAGACATTGAGTTAACCGGCAACCCTATTATTCTTTCCAATGGTGCCGAACTGCGCTTTTTGTCCACGAACAGCAAAACCGCGCAGAGTTATCACGGCCACGTTTATGTCGATGAATACTTCTGGATACCTAAGTTCGACGAGCTGAACAAACTGGCTTCGGCAATGGCAACACATAAGAAGTGGCGAAAAACTTACTTCTCAACACCATCTTCTAAAATGCACCAGGCTTACCCGTTCTGGACTGGTGACCAGTGGCGCAGAGGCAAAGACTCACGCGCCCATATCGAATTCCCGACTTTTGATGAATTCCGAGACGATGGCCGACTTTGCCCAGACAAACAGTGGCGTTATGTAGTCACCATTGAAGATGCCGCGAATGGTGGTTGTGACCTATTCGACATTGACGAACTACGCGAAGAATACAGCGATGATGACTTCAAAAACCTATTCATGTGCGTATTTGTCGATGGTTCATTGTCTGTCTTTAAATTCTCTGACCTTGAAAAAGGCATGGTGGATGCCGCTCACTGGCAAGACTTCAAACCAAATAGCAAACGCCCTTTTGCCACTCGAGAAGTTTGGTTGGGTTATGACCCAAGCCGCACCCGAGACAATGCCTGTTTGGTGGTTATCGCTCCGCCTGTCGTAGCGGGTGAACGTTTCCGTGTATTAGAAAAGCACTATTGGAAAGGCCTGAACTTCCAATATCACGTTGCGGAAATAGACAAAGTCTTTCAGCGCTACAAAGTAACGTACATCGGCGTCGACACCACGGGTATTGGCGGCGGTGTTTGGGACTTAATTTCGAAGAAATACCCACGTGAAGCTCACGCCATCCACTACAGCAACGAAAATAAGAACCGCTTAGTAATGAAGATGATTGACGTCGTAGAAGCCAAACGCCTGCAGTTCGATGCGCAGCACAAAGACATTGCCATGGCGTTTATGGCGATAAAGCGCGTGCCAACGGCCAGCGGTAACGCCATGACCTTTAAAGCAGAACGCAGTGAAACGACCGGACACGCCGATGCATTCTGGGCAATCTCTCACGCCATCATCAACGAGCCGTTAGATCACTTAACACCAACTAAATCAACCTGGGCCACTGCAGCATGACCGAGCAAATGAACACTTTAGTCAAACAAGAAGAACACGCGCCAGAGTCGGTCTATCACATCGACTCCTCACCAGAGTCCATCGACTCAAACAGTTGGATGACCACCTATTCAGATTTGTTTTACAACGATGGTGACGACTATTGGGAGCCTCCTATTTCACGCAGTGGTTTAGCAGATATTGCTCGTGCCAACGCCTATCATGGCTCATTGTTGATTGCTCGGGCAAACTACGTAGCCGGACGCTTCCTAAATGGAGGCGCGACCCGCCGCAGACACATCCAAGCCTTTTGCCGTGATTACTTCACCTTTGGCGATGCTGCTTTTCTTAAAATCCGTGACGGTTTCAAACGCGTGGTTCGCTTGCATCCATTACCTGGCATGTACCTTCGCAGGCGCAAAAACGGCAATTTCGTCATTTTAGAACGCGACAACCAGCAACGCGAATATAAAAAGGAAGATGTTATTTTCTTGCCTCAGTACGATCCGCAGCAACAAATCTACGGTTTGGCGGATTATCTTGGTAGCATTCAAAGCAGCTTGTTGAATAAAGACGCGACTTTGTTCCGCCGTCGCTACTATAAGAACGGCGCACACATGGGCTTTATCTTCTACGCCACCGACCCAAACCTTAGTGAAGAAGATGAAGAAATGTTGAAGCAGAAGATCGCCAGCTCTAAGGGTGTGGGTAACTTCCGCAGTATGTTTGTGAATATTCCGAACGGCAAAGAGAAAGGGATTCAACTGATTCCGGTTGGTGATATCGCCACTAAAGATGAATTTGAGCGCATCAAAAATATTACCGCACAGGACATTCTCGTCGGCCACCGCTTCCCAGTCGGTAAAGCAGGCATTATTCCACAGGGTACCACCAGTTTAGGTGACCCAACGAAGATAGGCAGTGAATACGCCAAGGATGAGATCATCCCTGTGTGTGAGCTGATTATGGATGAGGTGAATTCAGACCCCGAGGTACCTAAGCACTTGCGCCTTAACTTCAATTTAATACATGGAGATACGGCCTAAACTCGCCCCCAAAACTGTATAAAAACACAGCCTTTTGACGTATGATTATTAAGTCAGTCAATAAGCCAGGTGTTTTATATGAGAGTGTTGTGCCCGGAGTGTGGAAGCAAAAGCCGTATCCAAAAATCCAACCGCTTAACCAACAGTCATTCAGATTTGTATTGCAGTTGCAGTGACCCAGAATGTGGACATACATTTGTGATGAATTTGTCTTATAGCCATACGTTGAGCCCATCGGCAAAAACGACAAGCCAACTGGCATTCAACTTGTGTAAGGCGTTGCCGCCAGAGGCACGGCAACAGCTCAAACACCAACTATCTATGTTATAAATTACTTCGACATAAAAGCAGTACTCTCCGTTTCGCAAGCCATCTCGATAATACTCAAGATGGCTTTTTGTTTTTTGGAGTCCAACTGCCCTTTCGCATCCGCCAGTATTAAGCCTGCTATATATGCACCTGCCGCTCGAGTTCGCTCTGTCGCCTCACTATTTGCTACACCATCAATGACGATTTCTAAAGCAGACAACATGATATCGTTTTGATTTTCATTCGACATATCAACACCCTTACTAATTACCATTGAAATATACTGTATATACATACAGGATTCTACAGTGATTTTTGGGCATGATTCACTCATTACGAATTTTGTTTAGCCATGTCTGGGACAATCTGAGCAGGCTGCAACTACCTAATATATGGACGCAAATCTAAAATTTCGTGACTGATTGACTAACTCGAGAATAGTCTATACTTGCTAGACGCTTAAGAGTTCGATAGTAGCTGATAACGGCTGAGTATTGTCGACATAGGGCATAATTTGACATCGTACTTGTTGCTCATGTTAATAGGCTCTAGTAGTATTGGCGCACTCAAATCGGTTAAAAACACGACAAGATAAATCCATTCATCTTGTCAGTTTCTCTGACCTTATATATTTCAATGTACTAGGTGGCTAAATTTGCATATTGCAGCAGAGACCAAAGCGAACGGCTTGTTGGCTGATGTATTAGAATACATTACTACTGACACCCCATTGAACGAAATGGCAAAAGCTCGTTTTGTAAAAGCAGCAAAAGAATTGCCCTCGTATGAGCAATCTCTTTCTATTCTTGCTTTAATCTACACTGCATCTGGCGATAAAGAAAAAGCCAAATCTCTCTGCTTAGAGTGCTTGGAGGTTTTTGAACACCCAGCAACATTCAACAACTCCCTTACGACCTTAGCTATTAATGGTTTTCCTAAAACACTGCTGAGTTTAGCGTTAGATACTGTTGATAATGTGGAGCAATCAGGCTTGATTTATGCCTACGAGTTAATCGTCGATTGCTTACCAAATTATCATATCTGTTCGACTCTATTCGACGTTCTTAAGAAATGTAATTTCATTGAGGCGTACGAAGGTATGTATAACAGGTTATTATGTATGAAAGAAATCATGGACCATGGTCATAATACACTTCAGATTCCACTAGAAACCTTTGGTAGCGTAAGTGAGTTTGCAGCGCAAATAGTCGAGCAGAATCCACACCTAATTCTTAATAAATGCCGCATGTCTATTTCGCATGAGGGGGATTACATCAGTCTTGTTTATTTTGTTGAGATTGAATCTCAAGAGGTTCTAACTGCGGATTTAAACTGGGATTTAGGTGAAAAAATCATTGAAGCCAATTTGGATACGTTACCTTTAGTCGCTAGATTTGAGTCAGTGCGAGGAACAATGATCAAAATGAGAGAAGCATATGCCGGTTAAAGCAGAAGACTTTTTTGAGCAAGCCAAGGAACTTATGGCGTTAGAGCAAAACGAAATTAATATACGCTCATGCATAAGTCGCTGTTACTACGGTATGTACCATAAAGTGCTATCTATTCTGGATCACGAACAAATATTGTATCCCAATAAAGGCTATCACGGTTCACTAATACACTATCTTCAAACAGATGCAGCAAATGATGAAAGCCTTCCCTTTAACTCTTTAAAAGGGCTCGCTTATATGCTGAAACAAGAACGAGATCGAAGACAAGTAGCTGATTATGAACTTTCTGATGCTCCTGATCTAGAAAGTGCGCAAGATTCTATTAGTACCGCTGAAAGATGTCTCCAGCGATGTGACCTACTCGTACAAGATAACTCAACATCTACTGGAACTAATCCTTAAGTATCACATCAACGGCCAATCATCTTCCATCTCTGGGAAGAATAACGGGTCTGGTTGTTGATACTCTTGCTGTTCTGGTTGGACTAATGCCTGGTCCCAATCTTCAAAATTCATCCAGCTATTGTTTTCTGCAGGTGTGCGGGTAACTTCAACCAGCTGAGCTGGACGAGCGTTGCGGTACTCATAGATCTCCGCTGCGCGGATTTGGATACTAGTCTCATTATCAATGCGTAAACTGCTGCCTTTTAACAGTGCTGCCAGTGCCGGTTCATCAATATTCGGCGGATTATTCGCCCGACTATTCACAGGGGCTAAAATTCTGGTTAGCTGATCGCTTACCGGTACCTCGTGATACTCCTTACAATTATTGACAGAACTCCGAGAATTAAACCCTAGGTTTCTAATATTAAATATAAGCAGAGCTCTCGCTCTGCTTTCTTTGCGGAAGGGCTGTTTAAAATCAAGTCATTCGTTAACTAAATGGATCTGTCAGATTAGAAGAGAATACGAGCCCATTAAGCTGGTTTTGTTCACACATAGCCTTGAGCCTCTCTGTACAATATAAGTTGCTAGCCCCTTCTAATCTTGATTTAAAGATCACTTTATCTTTCACATCATCATCAATGAATGCAAGAACCTCTAACCCATCAGGGCTTCCATATGAGATCCTCTCTACACACTTTTGTCTATCTTCTTTTCCAAAAGTCAGCGATGTATATAAATACCATTGTTCATCTTGATAGTTGACAGGTAAAAAATCCCCGCTTTCAGATAAGCAACTATTTAGAGCTTCATATGCCCTCGGAGATAAAACAAGATATGTTCGTAACCATAAGCTAATATCAGGCAATACAGAGTTATCGGTTAATACATCTTCAAACTCGACCTCCGCAGGCTTCCAAATATCTTTCAGAGATTTATTTTCAACAGCCTGCAATAAGATTCTCTCAAAATAGGCGAAATCCCCCAACTGGGTAGC
>NZ_JAMQWD010000011.1:0-628 GCF_024744415.1 Vibrio sp. RM-41-2B
ACGTTGGTACTATCGGCCACGTTGACCACGGTAAAACAACTCTAACTGCAGCTATCTGTACTACTCTTGCTAAAGTTTACGGCGGTGTAGCTAAAGACTTCGCATCTATCGATAACGCTCCAGAAGAGCGTGAGCGCGGTATCACAATCGCAACTTCTCACGTTGAGTACGACACTCCAACTCGTCACTACGCACACGTTGACTGTCCAGGACACGCGGACTACGTTAAAAACATGATCACTGGTGCTGCACAGATGGACGGTGGTATCCTAGTTGTTGCTGCGACAGATGGCCCAATGCCACAAACTCGTGAGCACATCCTACTAGGCCGTCAGGTTGGTATCCCATACATCATCGTATTCATGAACAAATGTGACATGGTTGACGATGAAGAGCTACTAGAACTAGTAGAAATGGAAGTTCGTGAACTTCTATCTGAATACGATTTCCCAGGTGATGACCTACCAGTTATCCAAGGTTCTGCACTAGGCGCACTAAACGGCGAAGAGCAGTGGGAAGCGAAAATCGTTGAACTAGCTGAAGCTCTAGATACTTACATCCCTGAGCCAGAGCGTGCGGTAGATCAGCCATTCCTAATGCCTATCGAAGACGTATTCTCAATCCAAGG
>NZ_JAMQWD010000012.1:0-55173 GCF_024744415.1 Vibrio sp. RM-41-2B
ACTAGGAGATAATATTGGCTAAGGTAACTAGAATCCAAGCGGGACAATACTCGGTGGATGATGGGAGGTTTATCGTAAAACAAGGTTCAGGCTGGCTTGTACTTACTGCAAACGGTTCTCATGATTTTGGTCCTGTACCTACACTCGCATCTGCGAAACAGTATGTTGAGTCGGGAACCACACCGTTGGAGCAGCATAATTTGTCCACGAAACATGGCAGAAGACAAAGTAAAAAAGAGTTCAATTCATATTTGGCGTCTGAAGCTAAAAATGGAAACCCGATGCCCGCAATTTTGTGGTTTATTGTTCTTTTCATAGTCTGCGGTGTTGCATTCGCTGTTCGAGGTCATTAGATAGCCAAAAGTCGTCGCCTAACAAATTGTTCAAGAGTGATTCGGCACGCGTGGCATTTTTATTATGCGTCGGTTTCTGTGGTTAAGGTGTTATACGGAAGCTTAGGTATTGCGTGCCTCACACCTTAACAAGGCGTTAGTACTGGTTGGGCATCAAAGGTTAAACATTCGGTGTTTATTGGTTCCCTTTCCCAGGTTTGCACCTGAAACGGAGCCAATTACGGCTCCAATGTTATACTTACTAGTTATTTATGAGATTTTGGCCATACTCAGAGTTATGATATCGAAGAAATGGCGATCTTCTTTTGATGGAGTAGAAACAATTTCGTGTCTACCATTTGTTTTAAATTTGTAATTTGCACAAGCACTTAGAAAGCGGTCCCTTGATACTTTTATTTCTGGATTATCGTTAATGAACTCATCCATACATACTAATCCGTAGGTCTTATCTTTATCTTCTAAATTCTCTAATCGTGCTTTAGTCTCGGATTTGAATTGTTCTGCATCAGCTCTAACGTTAGCAATTTCTTTCCTTGTTTCTATCAGCCCATTTGCGAGGTGAGCAATCATTTGAAGGGATGTGTCAGTAACATCCATACTTGCAAAGTTAGTACTCGTCGCTGGAGTGTTATCTTTTGCTGGCGGTGGGTACTGCTTGTGCTCACGTATCGATGGAATTACATCGTGGAAAATCCATCTTTGAAAAGCTTTGCCTGCCTCAGATGTGTCCCTGCTCAATACTCGGTACAGTCCCGGTTCTGTAACGCAAATTTCGTCGTGATCTTCTCCGGTTTCCGGGTGCTTTAACATGAAGTTTTTATGTTCATCACGGTCTAAAACTTTAAGCTGTGCTTGTAATAAAGTCAGCATTGATTTTGAATTACCGTCTTTTATTTTCTGGTTTTCTACACTAAGAGTTTTCAGTACGTCCCTTAAACAGGCGTATATAATTCCATTTGAGTAAAAGCTACGAATTACATGATCTTGCTTGTATTTTAGTGTAAAAAAGTCGTCCATCTTTATGCCTACAGTGGTTCAGGTATCAGAGTCATATTACAATACCGTCGAGCGATCCGTAAATGTAAATTTGGCGCAAAGTGTGACGTAGGGGTTTCAGCTAACAAAGCATTTAAGAGTGATTCGCAACGCTTGGCAGTTTCGCTTCGCTCAAGTATAGCCAAGCGTCGCTCACACCTTAATGCGGCGTTATATTGCCCCGATAAGTTCGGCTATTTAGAGCTTTAAAATGATAAGAAAGTACAACGAAAATGATATGGATTCAGTTCTTGAAATTTGGCTTAAAGCGTCAGTTAAAGCTCACGATTTCATTTCGGCTGAGTTCTGGGAATCTCAAGTAGAAAACATGCGTAGCATCTACATTCCAGCTTCAGAAACTTACGTTTACGAAGCTGAGTCGAAAGTAGTCGGCTTTTACGCACTGTATGAAAATAGCCTAGCTGCTATATTTGTCTCTCCTGAACTTCAAGGTAAAGGCATTGGTAAGCAACTATTGAGTCATGCTAAAACTCAGAGGGCGGAATTGAGTCTTTCTGTATATAAGGAAAATCAGGCTAGTTATCAATTCTATTTGTCTCAAGGCTTCAAAGTCGTGAGTGAGCAATTGGATGAGCACACTGGTCATCCAGAGTACACAATGAGTTCGGGCATATAACAAACTGTTTAAGAGTGATTCGCAACGCGTGGCATTTTTGCTATGCGTTGCGTTTAGTGTTTAAGGTGGTATGCGGGAGCTTCGGCATTGCGTTGCTCACACCTTAACAGGGCGTTAGGCAAATATTGGTGAGGTGATAATTGAAATGAGTTTAGAAAAAGCACTTATTAAAAATTTATTTACAGATGTTCTTATGGCGCCAGAGTTAGATGTTTCATTAATTGAGCAGTACGTCGACCCATCTTATATACAAAAAGTGGATGGAGTAGAGTTGGATTATGATAGCTTTGTAAATCATATAGAGGCACAGAAGAAAGTTATTAGTACATTAGATGTCAACTTTCTTACTTTGGTTCAAGAGGGCAATGTTCTTTTCAGTAATCATGTAGTAACAGCCCACAAAAAAGATGGCTCGATTATAAAAGTCAAAGTTATAGCCCAGTTCACGATACATAATAATCGTTTAGTCTTGTGTGATGAATTAACAAGGTTAATTGAGGGCGGTGATGAAGATCATGATATTGGGTCAAGGCATTAAATCACTTTGACTATTTGCCTAACAAGCTGTTCAAGAGTGATTCGCAACGCGTAGCATTTTCACTATGCGTTGGGTTTAGTGATTAAGGTGGTATGCAGCAACTTCGGTATTGCGTTGCTCACACCTTAACAGGGCGTTATGTGCTTACGGAGAAAACGATGAATAAGTGTCTAATCATCATATTAGCTAGTCTTTCATTTGGTGCTCTTGCTGAAGAAGAGTCCATTGACTGTAATAACGCGATGACCACAATCGAGATAAATCAATGTGCCGCTATTGAACTAGAGTCAGCACAAGTTAAATTAGACAAATATCTAAGTACTAGCTTTGAGCATAACTCTCATGACCCAGAACTGATCGCAGCAATTAAGCTTGCGCAACAGGATTGGCAAGCATATATGTCCTCTCACTGTGATTCGGTTTATACGCAATGGCGTGATGGAACTATTCGTGGAATTATGGCGATATCGTGCAAAACTAAGCTAACTAAACAAAGAACGCACGAGTTATGGGAAAACTTTTTAACTTACATGGACAGTACACCACCAGTTTTACCGGAGCCAAGTGTAGAGTAGGTTTCAACCACGCACATAACAAACTGTTCAAGAGGGATTCTCGCTTTTACCATAAGATACTGTTTTATAAGTTCTTTTTTCTTGATGTCACCCCCTGGGGGAACATTGAGGGGAACAGCGGAAAATAACTCTTAATTGTGATTTAAATCACTATTTTTGCTTATTTTTGTTTCGGCTCTTCACCGAATAGCCTCTCAGAGCAAAATGTGCTCAAGAGGAGCAATTCAAGTTTGTGGAACTAGCTCAGGCTTCGAGATACTTTTTAAGATAGCGCCCAAGCTTTTTAAAGCGGTAGCTCTTGCCCCATTTCGTGCTGGCAACAAGTAAGAAACCATTACCAGTTACTTTCCAACTCAAAGCAATTCTTTAGTTGTTGCGTCCGCTGTAACTGTGACAAGCTCTGCCCCGAAATGAGCTAGCTAGTTAACTGCCTTACGGCTATAGGTTAATTGAAACAACTTATTTAGAGTAGTGGGTAAATGTGCAAGCCACTAGCTTATAAGTCTTTGCCCCTTTTTGTCCTGGCAACTAGAAAGGAATCCTTCTCGGTTGCTTTCCAGCTCTAAGAAATACTTAGTAATTGCGTCCTCGGCCGCTGTAACGAGCCTATGCCCCATTCTGAGCTAGGACTGCTCTGTACCTCATTTCTATATGAGATTCTTTGACCTATTCTTTCTTATGCTACAAAGTGTCTATGGCCTTGGTGGCAATCCATCTCTCATTGGCTTAAGGAGTACGGGGTGAAGATTACAAAATTGACGTTGAAAAATTTTCGTGGTTACAGGGATGTGTCTGTCGATTTTGACGAAAATTTTAATGTGATAATTGGTAAAAATGACATTGGTAAATCTACGATTCTCGAAGCATTAGAGATATTTTTCAATAATGATACGGTGAAAATAGATATTAACGACCACAACGTTCATGCGGCTGGTCAAGACTTCATGTCAATTCAAGTCTCCTTCAAGCCTGAAGATAAGGAATACACGATAGATACCGTACCAACAGACCTGAAAAAGGAGCATCTTCTAGATAGTGACAACAACCTATCTATAAAGAAAGTATGGGATTGTTCAAAAGATAAACTAACGGCATCATCCCTAAAAACGTATCTAGTTGCCAACTACCCAACAGCATTTGACTCACCTCTGATAAACCAGAAAATTGCAGATTTAAAGAAACTTCTAGATGGCTATAAAGACCAGCTTGATGTCAACGAAGTCAAGAAGCATAAAAGCTCTTCCATCCGTCAAGCAATATACGGTGTTGAAAATCTGAATGATTTTTCTGTTATAGAAATCCCAATTGATAAAGAGGATGGGAAGAAAATTTGGGAGTCATTAAAGTTAGACTTGCCGCTGTTCTTTATTTTTCAATCTGATCGTGCAAACAAAGACTCAGATAAAGAAGTTCAAGACCCTCTTAAAGCAATTACAAAAACAGCTATTAGTCAATTAGAGGCTGAGCTTGAGGATGTAAAAGAGCAAATTAGAATCAAAGCTGAACAATTAGGACACAATACATTGGCAAAGCTCAAGGAAATGAGTCCAGAGATTGCCGATGTTCTTTCTCCTGAGATGACCCACAAACCTTGGGAGTCATTATTTTCGTTCTCATTCAACTGTGACGATGGCATTCCGATCAATAAAAGAGGGAGTGGTGTAAGGCGGTTAATTTTGCTTAATTACTTCCGTGCGGAAGCTGAGCGTAAGAACTCAGAAGAGCGTAACGTTATCTACGCAATTGAAGAACCCGAAACATCACAGCACCCAACATGGCAGGTTGAACTTTTTAATGCTCTTGTAGATCTATCGGAAAATTCTAATACTCAAGTGCTGATTACTACGCATAGCCCGTCTCTTGCGGGGCTGGTGAATACAGATAAAATCCGATTTATTGATCGAGTAGACGGTTCCACTATCGTTCGTAAAGGGAGTCAAGAAAACTTGGAGGATATTGCAAATACGTTAGGTATGTTACCTGACGTATCGCTCTCAATAGATAACTTAGGTGTGCAAACGATCCTTTGTCTGGAAGGGCCAACTGATGTTGAGTTCTTTAGTCATATGGGCAAACTATTCGATCTAGACTTGAAAAATGATGACCGCATATTAACGATATTCTTAGGCGGTGGCACTTTAATGCATTGGGTTAATAACAACTACTTAGCTAAATTGAATAAGCCCGAAGTTCATATATATGATAATGATGTATCTAAGTACCAGCTTGCTGTCGATCAAGTTAACCAGAGAGAAGGCTCTTGGGCTACATTAACCAATATGCTAGAGGTGGAAAATTATATTCATCCTCGTTTGTTTAAAGAAGTTTACCCTATTGACGATGACTTCATTGACTTAGTGGATGGTTGGGAAAGTGAATGGAAACATAAGAATATTCCAAAGGATTTATCTATATTTTTGAAGGAGCTAAAGGCTGCGGGCAATAATGAAATAGCTGGTGAAGGCGCAGGATCAATAAAAAGGATTCTATCCGAAAAAGCAGCCCCGCTTGTCACTGTCGAGGATCTCAGACAGCTTGGAGCTTATGAAGAGGTCTGTGGTTGGTTTGATAGGATAAAAGAGAACCTCCAATAGATACTAGCGTTAAGGCTTCAAGATACTTTTTCTTACCCTAAATAAATACGTTAGTTCATTTGCACTAACGTATTTCTGCCCCAAACCTTGCTAGCAATGATGATTCGTTCAATCTCATCATGGAAGTTTGAACTAGATTTTGTTATCCAAGTGATGCCTCAAGGTATGGGTTTTGTTAGTTTGACTAATGAGTTAGTATGAGATAAATTGTTAAATTAAGGCTGGATGGAAGCCTGCTCACTCCAATAAGGCAAACTCTTTCGAGAACCATAATCCTAAATTATATATTTTTTTCTTATTTATTTCGGCGGGAAGAAGAAAATTAGGAGTGGATTTACTTAGCTTTTCGTCTAGGTATATAAGATCATGAATATTACTCAATCTTTCATTTCAAATGTCAAGAAATTAGCTAAAAAGATTCAAGTTGAACTAGGTGTTAAGCACACCCAAGCACTTGAATTAGCAGCACGAGAAGTTGGCTTCCCTAACTACCATTCACTATTACAGCATTCGAAAAAAGCTAACAATCATAGAGCTAATATAGTTAATGCAAATAAAGGTATGGATGGGGTTAATCAAGAGTTCGCTATGGCTCAGGGGAATAGAGGTAAACAGCTTAATCCAAATCAAAACAGCTCTCTATTGGTTATATTTGATGATGATTTGATGGTAAATGAGCTAGAGTATGAAGGCACCACTCCCAAACTTATTAGACGTAACTTTAAGGCCGAGTATCTCGATAAAGGCTTTGCAACCGATATAGGTGCAAGGATACTAAGTTTCGCTGAAGTTAAACACCGTGACTTGGATATAGGCTATGGTTCGCAATTACACCAGTGGGGATACATCTGTGTTGAGTTCTTACGAAACAGAAACAATCCTTGGACTATTGAAGACGCTAATGAAATTGCGAAAGAGCGCATAGGTTCGAAATTTGGCTCTTGCTACCGTGAATTCTTTTTCATCGATGGAGAATATGTAAATAACCATGTCTATGATGAAAGAACTACAGCATTAGACCTCGAAAACGATAGACAGTACCATCCAGCAATCGATGGCTATCATGACAACTATAGCTAAGTGTTAAATTAACTAGTCCACTTTGAGTCAGTTGTTCTTCCTAGCTGACTCATCATTGCCCCATTCCTTGCCAGTAACCTTCTACCTCACAAATAACAGTGAGGTGGTTTGACCTACTTCTTCTAATCAGCATAGTGTCTATGAAGGTGGGGTCTTACCAACTTAGCCGACTAGTTCGAATAGGCCGTCTTATTTATATTTTTTAACCTACCGAAGAAACGTGTTCTCTGTTAAAGTCACCGTCAACTACGCTATTGAATAAAGACACCCACAGATCGCATGTCATTGATGGATTTTTATTCACCCTTAGAACTCATTTTAGGAATCCCTAGTGACTAACAACGAAATTTTACGTCGTATCCAACACGCGTTAAACCTTAAAAACGCGCAGATAATGAAAGCTTTCGGGCAGGCCGAAGTCACTGTGGCTCACGATAAAGTGGCAAACTGGTTAAAAGATGAAAGCGACAAATCTTGCGTTAAGATGAAGGATCAAGAGTTAGCGGTATTCTTAAATGGCTTTATTAACCTCAAGCGAGGAAAAAAAGACGGCGAGCAACCTAAACCAGAAGTCACGTTGACCAACAACATGATTCTTATGAAGCTGCGCATTGCGCTAGACATGAAAGCAGAAGATGTGTTGGACGTATTAGAAGTGGTTGGTATTAGTTTAAGTAAATACGAAATTGGTGCGTATTTCCGCAAGCCAAACAACAAAAACTACAAACAGTGTGAAGACCAACTGCTGTGCGACTTCTTAAATGGTGTGCAGTTTACCAATCGTCCCGATTCTGAAGAGTTTACGGGGTAATTTTTATCTCGAATCGAACGTGGTAATTGATTAAAAAAGCGAGAACCATTTTATTTTGCTACTCGCTTTTATCATGCTAAAGACCGATTTTAGAGCTTCACAATCACGTCAACTCTTTGTCTTTCTTCAGTAGATACCTATCAAACCACGCTGAAATCTGGTCGGCTTTTAGAATCAAGACACACACCGCCCCCTATGACCCTACCAAGATAAACCCAAGCTAAAACCCCAATCCAGTTAGGGGCCACTATTCTGGTCAAGATTACCCAGACATCTTGTAGTGATTAACTAAAACTGGCCACGTATATAGAGTTTTTCCATACTTTTGGTCATGCGTGCAGAGTCACGACTGACGCCATTGGTAACACCAATTTGCCCCAAAATGTGTCGGCATCGCTGGTTCCTCAGATTTGAACACGTGATTTAGAAATACTTAAACTTAGTGGTAGGCAAAAGGCAGGGCCTGCCCCCGAGCGGTGCGCTCTTAGCCCACGCTAATAAGCCATGACTTTGTTTATAATTCATAAAGGTGTGATATGGTTAACATAATTGACTAGAGAATATTGGTCTGAAAGCGCTATCGATGGTCACATCTGTGCTACTTACGAAATCACTGACTACGTAAAAGCAGAGGCTTGTCTGACAGCAAGCTACCCATTGACTAACAAGACCCAAAGAGAAGGTACTTCAACATCAACTACAACCAAGAAGGAATCGAGCATGAAGAAATCATCTAAATCTCTAAAAAAACTTGGTGCAGTTACTGGCTTATCTTCAGCGTTACTAGGGGGTTCTGGACTACAGGTTCAGACCAATGCGCTTTAGTCTTCATCTACCGAGATAAAAATCCTGTCAGCATTCCATAATTCAATGATTTTCCTAGTTTTCTGAGCATTCCAGAAGCACTTGCCAAATAAGATGAATCCCGCACCTTCTAGATCACGTCTTTCAGTTATCTTAAAACGTTTGAAGAGCTTATCTTTATGTCTTTTTATTGGAATCCCCACATCATCACAGTCGGCTGGGTTTAACCATTCCAGATCAGCGTCAGAGTGCGAGATTGTCCCCCAAAACATCTTAGGACGGGCATCTTTTGGGTTATCCGCTGGCTCAGCATCTGCAAAATTCACAAACAAGTTCTTAGCTTTATAAGGGTACTTTTCATCTATTGTGATGATTGTGTCTGAATGAGCTAAATCACTTCCACGCATCAAACTATTCAGCGCTTTTTCCATACCTAAGACAGTATTTCTAACAGTAGTTACAGCACCTGTATGCGATTTACTACTTCCTGTTTCTGTTGATTTAGGTCTAGATGGGCGAGCTATATTACTTTCCCCTGATGGCTTGGAGTCGGCAGCAAAGAAGTCAAAAATAACTTCACTTGAATCAGCTATGATCTTATCTACTTCGAGCGCATGCTTAATTTCACGTTCACGTTGCGGGGATGAACGTCCTTCGTCGCATCCTTGGACATGATAGCGCGAACCAAAACATGCAGCTTTACCATCAACACTTTTTTTACGGTAGTACGCTTCTGCTGAACATTTCGGATTAGGGCATTCTAGATGCTGTCTGTACTTTTCGATATCTGAGTTAGACAGCTTTTGAAAATTGAAGATGTTGTAGGTCTTACGTTTCCCACCATATGTACAAACAGCATCAATCATTTAGTAACCCCTACAATTAGTGTAATCTATTGACTTTTCAACATTTATAAATGTAGTTGTAAAGTGTTAGTACCACTCATTAAACTAAAACTTGAACTAAATCAATTAGTAGGTAAAAAGTAAGAATATTCAGTTGCAGTCAGTGCGCTTATTAGCATAGATTCGAGAGTGATTGGAGTATTATTGTGATTAATTTGAATAAAGATCAAAAACTTGCATGGTGTCACGCAGCCCTGATACTGACCAAAAAGGTTCCAGTAGGTAGTGTCACCGCTAATAACAAGCTACGAGATATGTTGTTGAATATAGGTTCTTTTGAGGACATCTATAATCAGCATTTCGGCATGTTTCCCATTGAAGAAAAGATTGAAAGTCAATTGGATAGAGCTTACAGCAAGATTGATTTCGACTTCAAAGTAATCACCATAAACGACCCTGAATATCCTGAGAAATTAAGGTCTGTAGAGGGGGCAACGCCTGTACTGTACTGCCGTGGTGATTTGAATCTATTAAATGCCGATAAAACCATTTCATTTGTTGGAACACGTGAGTTGCACAACCCTGAGCACTTAAGACATGGGGATGCAGTAATAGGTAGGCTGCTGAATGCTGGCTACCAAGCGATTGTAAGTGGTTTAGCGGCTGGTTCTGACACATTGGGGCATCAATCTGCATTAAAGCATTCAGGAAGGACTATAGCGGTTCTAGGGACACCTCTAGACCAGTACTTTCCAAAGGAAAATAGGGAACTTCAAGATGAAATTGCCAAGAATCATCTTTTGGTATCTGAGTATCCGATAGGCATACGTAGTTTTGGTTCTTTCTTTGCTAACAGGAACAGAACAACTGTGGGTTTATCAAGTGAAGGTGTTGTAGTCGCCCGTGCGGGTGATAGAAGTGGAACACAGTACGCTATTAGGCACTGCGTCGAGCAGGGTAAGCAGTTATACGCCCTTGAAAATAACATCTACGAACCTGAGTACCAGTGGGTTCAGAAATACAAAGATAATATGAAAGTGATCAGGCAATAGGTTCATTGATAATGCAGAGGTCTGCAAATGAAACTACTGATCTTCGATCTAGATTTAACTTTGGTCGATACGACCAATTGCCATGATTATTTGAAGACAGCGGCAGGTCGTGAAGCTATTGTCGATTTGCTTGATTCTGGTGAAGTAGAAACATCACTTTACTTCGATAAAACAGTTACTTTTTTCAATTCATTGGTAGATCGTTTTACCGATGGTGAAACAGATACACTACCAATCATAGTCTCAGATTCCCCGAAAGCATACTGTGAAAAGGTGTTGAATGTACACGGGTTTAATATTCCGACTTCCATGGTTTTCGGTGGAGTTGGGAAGCCATGTGTTGACTTAGACAAAATTGTCGATGTCATTCAAAAGCTCGATATAGAAAAATATGTCGATAGTACTGAAATTACAGATTATTTGATCATTGGTGACAGTCCAAAAGACGTTCACTTTGGACATGTACACAGCATACCTTCTGTTTGGGCGAAATGGGGCTACGTTTCCGCTGAGTATCGATTTTCCTTTAATGAATGTGAACCTACACGAACTGTCGAACGACTACGTGAACTTCGTAATGTAATCGCTGAGTTTATTGCTGATGGTGAAGCCGCTTTTAACTACAAAAAGCCCGACTTTGCAAAGACCAATAAGATGCGCACTGTCGATATTGATAATTTCACTGAGCATACAGTGCAAGACATAGGTTACGTGCGAAAGTATGTTCCAGAGGCTTTTGAGTTCGATAACGCTGACTATATAGACGCATTCTTTGAAGTACACTGGATGCTAAAACGTGCTAAAGATGTCCCGCAATCGCTCATTCGTAGAAACCGAGCAACTTACTTTTTTAAAAAAGATGGTGAGTTTATGGAAGCGAAGCGATTGAAAAGTCGCGCTGGTGCTTATAAGCGTAACTTTGTCACATGGCTTGAATCTAAAGGTATCAAAGGTAAGGTTCTATTAGTTCCTGTCCCAAGTAGTGTTCCAGCTGAGTGCAATCGAACATATACGGTAGATGAGATAGCAAAGTGGTGGGCTAATTGGACTGATCATAAAGATATCAAATTGCTCCATAGTCGATACCTTTTTGTAGAAAGGTTTGCACCTAAAATACCTACGCATGCACAGGCAGGACAGCGTTACATCGAAGACCAATTAACTACATTGGGTTTCTATCCTTCTATGTTTAACACTATCCCCAATGACTTAGCAGCAGTTGTGTTTCTAGATGATGTTGTGACTTCTGGTAATAGCATCAATGCTATGGCTACTATCTTTCGAGAGTTGGGGGTAGTCCCAAAGACATTGCCACTATATGGCTATGTCTGGTTCAAGACTTACCATCCAGATTTCGAAGATGATGACGAAGAGCTATTTGCTATGGCTGATACTGTTGCTGGTGAGAACTAACAGTCAATGGGGCGCGTTTTACCCTGCATGTTTACAGCGCCACACGATGTAACAGCCACAGCTTTACGCATGTCGGGCATAAGCATTAACCGTTTATGCCCATTGTAGTATTCAACCGAATAGTACTAAGAGGGGCAGGTTGCCTTTTGCTAGGCTAAGTTCCCATACTTGAAGTAATCCGTTTCAAAATAAATTAGTAGATGCCCTGACACATAAATGTCCATCTTCGTTTCAGCCTGTTCGGGCTGAAACATTTCTGCCCCAAGTGAGTTGCGCCTCCAAATCACAAAATGATGCTCAGTCAACTTTGATATACAAAAAGTAATAAGAGACAAAAGACAAGACCTGACCCCGTGAGTTTTAACAGCTTTCCCTTCAATGGTGTAAAAATTGTACAAGCGTAACCCTTTTTACAAAATCTTGTAACTACACAGGTCAATATTCAACAGGTTTTACTTGCATTTGTGGAGTATTTGTACAAAATTAATCCCTTCTAACCGTATGGTAACTATGGTGATTTTATTTGCTTCGATCTAGCATGGTGGTGAAATTGGTTTCGAGAACATAACGAGATCGCGAGTTTCCCAGTGCGCGAAGTTAATGAGAGTGAATCTAGGAGTAATCGACAGCATGACAGAAGGTTTTGCCAACAACGCTACACCAAAGTATTTAGGCTATGTTTACCAAGTCTTAATCGCCATTGAGAAGTGCTTTGATGCAAAACCCAATGAGACTATCTGGATAGAGTGCTTTGGGGATGTCTATGATGGTAAGACGTTCACAGAGGTAAAACACCACGTAGAAGAGCATAACTTAGCTAGTAACTCAAAAGATTTCTGGAACACTTTGAAAAACTTGGTGGTTGAAGATTCCTCTATATTTGAGCAAATCGTGTTACACACGACATCTTTCATTTCCGAGAGTTCAATATTTCATGGTTGGAACACACGAAGTGCTCATGAAAAACTCAACATCATAAAGTCTCACGTACCATCATCTTCAGTTAAGCCTCTCTATGACAAAATTTTTGAAGATGCATCGGATGCCGAGCTATTGAGCATATTGTCTAGATTTACAATTGATCAATCTCGGGAACATGTAGAAGAGAAATGGAAGAGCTTATTGGAAGCTCGCAAATTGAAGTGCGTGTTGGAGCCATACAGAGAAAGCATTTTCCATTGGATATACTCATACGTTAATAAAAATGCAATTGTAGACCACCGACATTGGAAGGTTAATATCAATGATTTTGACGATGCTTTCCAGTTTCAGGTTAACAGATGGAGTGGAGATAGCATTCCTTTTCCTGTAGACCGCACGGAGTATGATACGGAGCAGCAGCATGCTGACGGTTACTTGTTTTTATTGGAGTATAGAGATATTGGTTTGAAAGGCAGAGATAGAGGTGTTGCTCTCAATGATTACTTCAAAGTTAAAAACAGTGAAGAGAGCCTTGTAGATCTTAAACCAGATATTATGCCCGAAATTATTGATAACTATTTAGTAGATGCGGTAGAGAAAGCTACAGGATATAAAAGACAATATTCTTACGAAATAGATTATGAAGATTTAGGTTCATCTAAATCTAACAAGGCAGCTTGTAAAGCATATTTTGAATTTCATAATAGTTCGGTGTTAGAAGTGCCTGAGGTAAGTGGTACGAAACCTTACTTCATGAGAGGTAAAGTTCACGAGGCTATTAATAACACCGCTTATACTTGGAAATATAATAAAGAGGATATTGACTAATGAATCCTCAGGTTATTAGAGATTTGAAGTATTCTCCCTCTTTTGTTGCTGAAATACTATATTCATTTATTCAAGGAGCTAGACGAGTTGATGAGCGAGGCGCGAAGTTTGAGTTGATTTATCTTGTTGTTCCTTTTGTTATGGATGATGTTTTAAGGAAGAAACTAAATAGGTCTAATGTTAGTAGTACATTTCAAACTGCATTTCTAAAAGATGATGAAATTAAAGAACGGTTGTTTTTGATAAATGATAAAGTTCAATACTCAAAGTCTGTGACAAATTGTGGGATAATCTACCTCAGTTCAATTTGTGAAATTATAATTAATTCTTTTGTTTTGAATGGAAATGATTTAGAAGAAATATCAATAACAAATGACTATAAAAAAGAATTTATAAAGGCATCTTATAACTTAGGTATTATTTTTTCGAAAGAAGGATATGTTAATGTTCTTCTGAAATCCAAGGTCACAAATATATGAAAGCTTTTTTAAAAAATATAATTCTCATTGGTCATGATGGTGATTTGAAACGTCTTGGCTTTGACCGAGGGTTAAACATAATAACAGGTGACTCTAAAACAGGTAAAAGTGCTTTAATAGAGATTGTAGATTTTTGTTTGTTTTCGAATCGCTCTACAATCCCTGTGGGAAAAGTTACTGATTTCACAGATATATTCTGTTGCGTATTTGAACATAATAATAAAAAGATAATCATTGGACGCTCAAATAATCAGCCAACAAAGTGTTATTTTTCTGTTGAATATTCGGCTGATTTCTATGTTGATAATAAAATTAACTCTAACTATTTTAAGTCCAAGAAAACTAGAACTAAATTCGAAGTTCAAAAGGATTTCGAAGAGCACTTAGGATTATCGGTTGAAGATACATCATTGAATGATGATGACGATTATAAACTTAAGAAAGGGAAAGTCTCGATTCGGAATGCTACTTCACTATTCTTTCAGCATCAAAATTTAATAGCTAACAAGCATAGTTTGTTTTATAGGTTTGATAACTTCATTAAAAGTAGAACAGTAATTGATCAATTTCCTATATTTATGGGTTGGGTTGATAGCAGATACTACAGGTTGAAGAAAAGATCTGAAGATTTAGAAAAGCAAATAAAAAAGATAGAGACAGAAGAAAAGAAAGCTCTGCTAGGTATTCAAGAAAAAAGAGAAAAATTACTTATACCAATTAGGCAGTATTATAGAGTTTTAAATCTTAAATTTTTGGATGAAGATGCATCACTAGGAAAGCTGAAAAATTTAGCGAGAAACCTGCCTTCTGTACCATTGAATGCAGAGCAAAATGTTGATTTCAATAAGCAGCTAAATGCCTTAGAGAAAGCAAAAGATAAAGAGCTAACGTCTTTATATGAATGTAATCAATTGATAAGTCTTATTAAGGCGAATGAGGAGGAGTCAATAGATTACTCCAACTCGATGGCACGCCTTGCTGAAGTATCGCAAGATGAGTCAGTACCTAAAAACAGTGTTAGTTGCCCGTTATGTAGCACACCAGTAACTAGTGTTGTTTCTAAAGTGGAAGAGGTTAAGCGATCTAGAGCGCTACTTCTTGATGAACTGTCCCGAATTGGTAGTTACAAACAGGACAGTTCTAAGTCTCTTAACTCATTACTTTTAAAGCGAGACAAGCAAAAACAGGTCGTAGCTAATATAGATAATGAAATAAGACAATTAAGAAAATTATTCAAAGTTAAAAATAATCTAGATATAAGGGACTCACTAAATAATATTCGAGGGAGGATAGAGAACACCTTAGAATTCTTTATTGAAGGGCAAAAGTTAGAAAAATCTAACCACGATCTTCCAGCTATGAAAGAGGAATTAGAAAATTGTATCAGACTGATTCGAGGCTATGGTCTTGAACATAAATTTTCCGAGGCTAATGCACTTATCAATGAGACAATGAATGAGCTTAAAAAAGACTTAGATTTTGAAGATGATTTACGAAATGGTGAAATGAAATTCAAAACAGAAGATTTCACGTTCGCTTATTACTTTAAAAATCAAGAAATACTACTATCAGAAATGGGTAGTGGTGCGAACTGGTTAGCTTGTCATCTAGCGGTTTTCTTGTCAATTTTAAAATTAACCTCAAGCTCAAATTCTGTAATACCAGCAATATTATTTCTAGACCAACCTAGTCAGGTATATTTTCCAAAAGTAACAAGAAGATTTTCTTCTAATAATAAGCAAGAGTTATTGGGTGAAGAAGAAGTTGATGAGAATATTAAACAAGTAATAAATATATTCAAGGTTTTTGAACGATTCTTAAATGAACTTGAAAGAGATCCAAAAATTGGGTTTAAGCCACAGATTATAGTTTTAGAACATGCAGATGAACCTGAGTTTGATCAGTATGTTAGATATAGGTGGTCTTCAAATGGTCAAAAGTTGATATAATTTTACTAAGGTCAAGCAGTAACGTTTGACCTTAATATTATTGCTAATGATATCTATGACATAAAGGCTAACAATACTCGGGGTCAGATCCTTCTTTTTACCCTAGCAAAATTTATCTGAGAGTCCGACATTCACCAGATATCGTAACACAGAAATGTTCACTTTCGAGTTAGCGAGGTTAAGCTTGATTGGTCGGACTATAGGTCAGCACAAGCACTTGTTGCTTGTGCATTCAGAAAAGTGCATTTTTGTTAGGTTATATATATAAACTGAACAAATGCACTTTTTACATTAACAGAAGCTCTTTCACTAACACACTCACTCTTTGCCTAGAGAGTCCCATTTCTCTGGCAATTTGGGATAAGTTGACTTGTCCGTTATCTTCTAACTGCTTACGGTAGAGTACACGCAAAATTTCTCTGCGCTCCACGTCTGCACCATAGCCTTTCATCGGACCCGACTTCAATGGCTGATATATGCGCTGCGTAGCTTCATACCTCGCTAAAATGCTCAGAATAGCAAACCTCAATTGACCGTTATTGAAATGATTTAATTCTTCAGAAGCTTCCCATCGTGAAGATTCACTCTCCGAGTCATCAAGGCTTTCGATAACCATGAATCCCCAACCTAGAAGAGAATTAAAGCTGGAGAATTGCGTTAAATTATCGGTCTGTTGTAAGCGATGAAAGCTAGTAGGGTAGTTATTTTTAGCATAAAGAATTATCGATTCGGCATATGACTCCCAGTGTTCATCGGTTTGATAACTGAGAACATCAACTACTGCTGGGACGCTATCGTTCACCATGCAGAACAACTTAGCAGCTAGGCCTCTTTGCTTTCCGTTCTTCTTTCTATATGCATTGGAAAAATCTTTTAACTCTGAATTAGAAGAGTGTCTTTCCGTAAATGATAGAACCTTTCGTACGGCCGAGTTGTACGCTTTTTTGTTGTGAATGGAATGGTGCTCTTTACAATAGTAACTGGATGAAAATGTCCGTTTCCAACAAACAGCACACATAGGCAAACGAGTTTTGTATTGGGACTCAAAAAGATTTAATCGACCTTGCTCTTGAGCGATTTCAAAAGGTATCCATTTTTTAGTTTGGTTAGTTGCACTCCTTGCTTTTAGCAAAACGCTTTCTAACGAAAAAAGTAAGAACTCTAAATCATCATCTACTTCCACCCTCATCGGTAATTCGAATTCGTAAGCATATTGGATGTTATTTATAGCTGTGCTTAGTCCACCACAGTAGCGTATTAACTCTTCAACACTTTGTGGCTTCAGGCCTTCATATTTCCTGCAAAAAGGAATGGTATCTGAAATTAAGCTTGAATAATGGGCTGACAATTGTGGTTGAGAAAATGCTGTTGAAACCAGAATTCCCGAACTCTTGTGACACTTCTTTTTGAGGAGGTTAAGCCCTTTGTGAGATGCACTAGCTTTGAGTTTTTCAAGGTTGGATACTAATTCGGCTTCTAGTTCTTTATATCTCATGTCAACATGGTTGGGTGGTTTTTTGGTTGTTTTGTGTATGGTACAGAGATTTTAAAGTGAAGTCATGTTCAACACATAAGTCGGAAAATCAAAAATGAAAAAACAAAATTACAACCAAACAAAGTCAGTCAGTGAGCAGACTATAAGTAACTTACTTACTGACGGACATACCGAACAAACTAACTTTACTGACCAAACTTACTTGCTGATGGAAGCATCGTTTGTAGAGAAACTGAAATCGTTGGGATATAGCCCCCAAAAAGGAAAGCCATTCTCTGATTACTACAAAGCAATGAAAGAGGGCGAAAACTCAGGGGAGCCAATTGAAAACGTGACTCAATTGAATGAAGCGGTCGGCGGTAAGTTCAATAAATCGAGAGCGGCTTATGAAGCGTACTGGGAGTTCCATTCTCCAAACCTGGCGTTAGAGCCTATTCCGCAAGCTTTTTCCCAAAAGCTAATGGGTTCGATTCAGGTGGATATTGAAAGCATATGGCGGCAGACACAGGAAGAGATTAACAATGCCCTAGCTGAAAAATCTGCTCAAGACGACGTTGAAAAATCAATGCTATCACTTCAGTTGATAGAAAGTGGCGAACTCATCGATGAGTTGAGGGGCCAGTTAGTAGTATTGGAAGGGAAGGCGATTGAGTCTCAAGCAAAGATGGAAGAACTTTTTGAGACTAAAGCTCAGCTCATGCAACTAGAGCAATGTCAGATAGAAATTGAAAGCTTACAAGACAGAGATGCTGAAAATCAGAGAGTGATAACTGAGCTTAATGTCATGAATCGACAGCTAGAAATTCAAGCTCATCAACTCATGGAGCAAAACCAAAGGTTACAACAAGAATATGAGTTCTCAATGGCAGAGAGGTACCGTCTCGAAGGCCGCTTAGAACAGCATTTATCTGAACAAATATAGAGCAATCAACATAGATATACAGGCACTCAGTGCCTGCTTCAAAAAACTAGAATAAGAATAAGAATAAAAATAATGAAACTAGTAGCTAAAAATCATAATTTTGCTCATTTAGTTGAGCAAGAAAGACAAACGAAAAGTATCGTTGTTAAGGCATCAGGCAAAATCAATTTCCAGTCAGAAACAGCAACAATCGTAACCCCTTTAGATAAAAAAAATCTCCAGAAAGTTTGTGAGTATTATCGATATGCAAACTATCGTGTAACCATTGCTATTGACAGCCAAAATTTTCGCAAAGAAGCAGTCAGGATATTACAAGAGAATTACTTAGGGCTAGGTTGTTCTGTGTTTGATTTGTCAATTTCGGAGTCCCTCCCGCATCCTAAAAATGCAAAGCTTGAGTACTTATGTAAAGCATTTGAGTTAACGCGCTCTGGAAACCTTGCTCAGCTAGCAGCGAAGATAGCGATCATAAAAATTCCGTTTGTTTTTTCTTGTGCTAAACAGTGTGCAGCAGCATATATTCAGGATGATAGTTTGAAAGCACCTTTCATTCGATGTCTTGAGCGCAAGATAGAAAGGGTGAAAGAGGCTGTAGAGCGTGACTTTAAAATCAATTCATCTGATAACTATCAGCGAGTGGACAGCTTGAGAGGTTTAGAACTCTCTCAACTCCCGTCAACTACGGCAATTATCGCTGCGACGGGAGTGGGTAAAACAAGCTATGTATATACTCCTATTGCTCGTAGCGCTTCGGCAGATAAAAATGTGACTTATATTTCGCATTTGATTTCGTTAGTGGAGCAATTTTGTTTGGAAGTAAGCTGTGCGTCCTATCAAGAGCAAGATCTAATGAAGTTAGGACAAGCCAACAGCATGGGGAGTGTAATTAATAGTATTTGGAAACCCCATCTCTTCGAGAAGATATGCTCATCACATACTTTACTTATCGATGAGTTTGAGAAGGTCTACAAGACTCTCGTATGTAGCGAGAACAGTCGAACGATGCAAGCAGATAGAGTGTTTGATGCACTAGTTCATATTTTAAAAACTGTACCAAGGGTAATAGTAGCTGACGCTGATCTTACAGATAACTCATTATCCTTTCTCAAGCAAATTCGTGGGGAACTGTCAGTAATTGAGTGCGCAGAAAACCCTTATAAAACCCTTAACGCAACGATCTTGAACAAAAAGGAACTTTTAAATTCTAAGCAGATTCGAACTGTATTAGAGCGGGATAAAGTGTTTCTGTTTGACAATCTTCAAACACTGAAACAAGTCGTTGGTCAGCTAGGCTATCAAAATCATCTGGGTTTAGATTGCGAAACGAAAGCTTTAAATGACGGTGTACTTGTGCTGCATAGTGATAATCGAGAGATGCCAGCTCAGAAAGCTTTTCTAAAAGATCCAAATCGAGAAGTGACAAAGTACAAAGCTGTCATTGCATCTCCATGTTTAGGTGCTGGTTTTTCGATTATTGAAAACTATACCAACACAGTGAATGTCATCTGTGAATCCACCTTGATACCAAGAGAGTTAGTTAATTTCTCGAGGCGATTTCGATGTGCAAAGGAATATAACTTTTGGTGTGGCGATTTGAAAAGCTCTCGTAATAACCAATCTAACGACTGTCTTGAAAAACACCGCCACTCACATCTCGGGCTACGTTATACAGAAAGGTTGAAATTCGAAAGGCAAAAGCGAGAGCTTAATGAGCATCTAGCTCTATCAATGCGATTTACACTAGAAAAGCTTGGCTTTGCAGTCTCTTGTGAAAATTCTATGCAGCACAATACTGCCGTTTCCAAACATAAAAGGCAGTTTGATATTGAATTCAAAGCCCAACAGCAAATTGCAGTCGTGAAAGCGGTTGATATAACATCGACGGAATTTGCCACCAAACAACGTTGTAATGCACTATCGTCAATAGCTTTAGCAGAGGTCAGAAAGTTTGAGATCAAAATGATCTACAATTTAGACAAAATCAATGTAGAGCATGTAAAGTTTGATGATAACTTCGATAGAGAGCTATTTGCTCACCTCCCGTTTGTGTTGGACAAATCGAGTCTTCTAAAGCTCGGTATTTATTCAAGGCAGAAAGAATACATAGCGAATATGATTTATCTCGTAGTGTTTGATGGCTATAACTTCGAAGAAGAAAAGTCGAATCACTTCTTATTTAAATCTTCTGTAGCCGACGTATTGAGAAAGATGGATGGTGATGGCCTTGGCCTCTATTTCCCACCGCACTTGAAATTCCCCAGCTTAGATAAAGCGGAGCAGACTTACAAAGTAACAAGTTATTTAAAAGCAGTGCTGGCTAAGCTTGGGTTTGTGCTTGGAAGATACGGAGGAAAGGAGCAAAAAACCAGAGTATCGGTGTCACCTCTAGCAAAAGAGTACAAAATATGGTTGCGTCGAGCCTCACTGAAGCCTGTTGCTGGCTATGAATCAAGTGATTAATGTATTAGCTATACTCGGTTTTTCTAGCACAAGTAAAGCGATGAAAGATAGGACAGAAACAATACTGTCTGAGCAAGTTCAGTTCGGTCATTTGGAAATAAAGGGCGGCACCTACCAAGTTGCTTAGTATGCTTTTAGCCATATTCCACTGAGTTGTTGCTCAGTGGAATCCTTTTACTTTTTTAAGCATAGCAGCACGTTATGCTTATCGATAGACTATCGGATTCATATGTTGATTACGGTATACTGATTAGAAAAGATAAACTGAGCGAACGCACAAAATGGTCACCAGAATCAACAAAGCTAAGCTATATAAAATTGATATTATAACTAGGATTATTCTGTCTGCGTTTAAAGAGTCAGTGATACTATGCGACCAACATAAAGCTCGCTTAAAAGAGTTTCAAGCTACTCAACTGTATCTAACTGAAGCTATTATTGAGCAGGTGGCGTAATTATGGCAATTGTCTTTAATCAACCTCAAACCATTGCACAGTTGTTGGAGCAAAAACTCACGATTCCTGAGTACCAACGCCCATACAAATGGCAGCCAAAGCATGTTAACCAACTGATTGATGATATTTTTAACCATCGTACTAAGCTTTGTTATCGGCTTGGTACGGTGGTACTGCATCAAGACAAAGATTCAGAAAGTGGGGGGGAAGGTGGCCTCAACATCGTTGATGGTCAGCAGCGCCTTCTTACCTTAACGCTACTTTGCACTATTCTGGATGGAAAAGAGAAAACCATCTCATCAACTCTGCTTGAGCACCAATTTGAATCCTCAGTCAGTATCGAAAGCCTCAAGAACAATGCGCAAATTATCTCTGAACGGGTAGCGAATCTGCCTGCCACAGAAAAGCAGGAACTACTCAATTTTGTTCTTAATAAGTGTGAGCTTATTCAAGTAACGCTGGATGACCTGAGTGAAGCATTTCAGTTCTTCGATTCACAAAATGCCCGTGGTAAAGCACTTGCCCCTCACGATCTACTAAAGGCTTACCACCTACGTGAAATGATGGACTCAACAGAGCAAAACGAGCGTCTTCACCACGTAAGCTTGTGGGAGCAGGGCGTCAACCCTGATGATGAGTCGGCGAACTTGCACACCATAATGGGGGATTTTCTGTTTCGTATGCGCCGCTGGATTGACGGTGACTACGGCATCCAGTTTAGTCGCCATAACATTGATGTATTCAAAGGCATTAACCTAGACAGTACTCAGTACGCCTATGTTGATGCAATGCTTGCGCTTGATTACGCGATTGAAACCTTCAATGCCGATCCTGCGAGAAAATGGGACAAGCAAACTAAGGGTTATCCATTCCGAGTTGACCAAGTGATGATCAACGGAAAACGGTTCTTTGAGTACATTCAGCACTATATGGCGATTCACTCTAAGTTGTTTGTTGGCAAGGATGCAAGGCTAGCTTCATTTGTAAAGGAGCACACAAAATACAGTGGCAGTAACCGCAAAGGGGATAGCTATGTGCGAAACCTGTTCTTGTGTGCGGTGATGTACTACTACGATAAGTTTGGTGATGTGGAATTAGATAAAGCAGCACAGATCTGTTATCGCTGGGCGTATTTCTTACGTCTTGATTTGCAGCGTATTGGTATGGAGTCGGTAGATAATCACGCCAAAGCTCGAAGTGGACTCTTCAGGGCTATTAGCAAAGCCGTTCACCCTCAGCAGGTACTGAACTATCAGCCCCGTTATATCCAAAAACCTAAGTTCAATAACGCTGAGGACGTGCAGGCATCAATTGAAGCAATGAAATCGGGAAGTGTAAATGAGTGATTCGAACCAAGTAGAACAGTTATCAGTTAAAGACCTTTTCGATAGTAAAACTCAATATGTAATTCCTATCTACCAGCGTAACTACGCTTGGGGTGCGACAGAGATTGAGCAGCTAATTCAAGATATCAGTGATGCCGCAGGGCTTATTACTCAATCTGATGAAACAGCTACTGCCCAACAAGCTAAATATTATCTGGGTAGCCTCGTCGTTTATCAGCGTACAAATCACACGCACCAAACTGATGTAGTGTACGAAACCATTGATGGACAGCAAAGACATACCACGCTCTCTATATTATTAGCGTATCTGAAACACCGTAAGGTGCTGGGTGCAGACAAACTCGAAGGGCTAAATATTAATTTAACCTTTGATAGCCGCCCAAAGTCTTCCAGAGCGTTAAATGATATCTATACAGGTAACAATAATGGCGAGTCTGAAGAGCCTAACATCCATGCTGCCTTTAACATTATTCAGCGTTACTTCAAAACCAAAGGGTTAGACGCAGACGATAAAACTAAGCGTTTTTTCGACTACTTGTTAGAAAGCGTCACTATACTAAGAGTTGTTGTTCCACCGCAAACCGATCTCAACCACTACTTTGAGATCATGAATAACCGTGGCGAGCAGTTAGAAAAACATGAAGTATTGAAAGCGAAGTTTATGGCTACACTCGGTGATGAGGAAAGAAGCTGCTTTTCTACAATTTGGGATGCTTGCTCGAATATGAAGCGCTATACGCAGATGGGCTTTCAATCTGACTTGCGAAAAGAAGTATTCGGTGACGACTGGCAAACCATGCCACATAGCTTTGAAGCTATACAAGATAAGCACACAAGCAAGCTGCAAAAGCAAGATGCAATGACGCTACGAGAAATTATCGCCAACAAGACATCCAGCTCAAACAGTGATGATGAAGATCGAGAGAAAGAAGAGCGTTTTGGCACTGTTATCGACTTCTCAAACTTCTTGCTTCATGTTTTAAAACTTATGAAGACAGAAGAAAACGTTTCGTTAGATGACAAGAAGCTGATCGATTCATTTATTTCTAAAGACGATGGTTTGAGGGTTGGTGCCAAAGACTTTGTGTATCAACTGCTTAAGTACCGAATTCTATTTGATAGCTACATAATTAAGCCTGATCAACACGATGAAAAACGTAAGTGGAGTTTGTTGAGGCTCAATGCTTATAAAAACGGTAATAGTCTAAGTCCTGAGTATCCAAATGCCTTTAGTGACCATAACGAAAAGATTCGCATGATATTGGCTATGTTCCATGTATCGAATCCAGCATTAGTCTATAAGCGTTGGTTAAATGATGCGTTAAGGATATTAAATAACCTAGCTACTGACAATGAAAGGTTGGAAGTCGATGGTAGTACGTACTTGATAGATCTTGAAGCTCTGAGTGATAGCTACTTTGATGAAATTTGTGGTGGTTCGAAACTTGAGTTTAGGGAGGATAATGTTGGCGTCTTGCATCAAGGGACGGGCGTCCAAAACTTCGTGTTTAATCGACTAGACTACCTACTGTGGAAGCGTCTATCTGACGATGAGTCGTTTGATGGTATAGGTAAAAAAGAACTTGGGAAGCACTTTGATGATTTCCAATTTTCATTCCGAACCTCTGTTGAACATTACTTCCCGCAAACCGATCCATCTGGCGCACGTAAGATGGACGATGTGGATCGATTTGGCAATCTCTGTCTTATTTCGCCAAGCAGTAACTCAAGACTTAGCAATTACTCTCCTCAAGATAAGAAGAAGTTCTATCAAGAGAACAATCGCGCCGAGAGCTTAAAGCAAGCGATAATGATGAGCTACGATGAGTGGGGGTCAGAAGGGGCAGGGCATGACAATATCCTTAACCATGAAGCTGAAATGATTAAAGTTCTGTGTAATCAGTAGCAATAAGTGAGGCTCTCTGAGCCTCACTTTTTCTAACTACCGAATGTCTGTTGAACGATAGGGTTCTTTTCATGCTGAGTTGTTGCCAGTTCATCCAAAGGAGTAATCGAGAGGTTAAACTTATTTTGAAAAGAATACTCGAAGACAGTCAGTATTAGATGATAAAACAAGTTGCTTATCATACTGGATGCAGTGTAAATCCCCCGTTCACACTCATAAATAGCTCTTACAATCGCTTTGTCAAGGGTTGAACGTATACGCTTTGCATATTCAAACCAATACTCCATTTGTGATTGCTGAGCAGCTTCATGAGCACGAGAAAACGAGAACAGCAGGTAACGATACTGCTGATGCTCGTATTCCTCTAGTTGTTTCTTGAGTTTATCAGCGTGTTCAATCGCCTGTTTCCGAATCGTCTCAAAATGAATGATGGCTTGATCCACTTCAATTTTGCACTTGTTGTAATTGGTGCTTTCAAGGCATGAAGCGTTCAGTACGCCATTTTGAATCAGTTTACCTAATGTATACTTATTGCCACTTCGTAGCGAGGATGCTGCAAAGCGATATTGATGAAATCGATAAGCAATACCTTTAAATCGAGAGTTTGCTTTGTCTGGTATTAGCTCTATTTCAATTCCTTGTTTGAGCAATGCCATTTCAAACAGAGTCAACGAGCAAGAGGGCTGCAAAGTACGAATTGCAGTATCAACTTTTCTTCTCATCATACGAATCACCGTTTTCTCTTTTTCGCCTTGTACATCAGTGTCGTAACTTGAGTGGAGTTCCCCTGAGCTTTGTAATGCTTGTAACCCTAGCGTAACTTCTTGCTCCCTCATGATTTCTTGGGCTTTGAGGTGCGATTGCCAGTTAGAAATAATTTTTCCAGTAAGTAAATCAGTCGTAGACGCTACAATATGGACGTGTTCATTGTCGGTATCGGAGTGCTTAAAAACGATATAACGAGCATGCTCATATCCTAAATGGTCCATCAGCTTCTTAATCGTGTTTCGCCATTGGGTTAGGGGTAACTGTTCCCCCTCCGCGAGGGAGACAACAAAATGGCGGAAGGGTTGTTTCGTATTAGGGTTAGCTAGGTGAGCGCTTTGTAGTTCAGCAATCGCACGGCCCCAATCAATGTCTCGGGCATCTTGGTTTCTTGCATTCAGGGGAACCGAAGCGATTTCGTTGGCGCAGATAAACTGCGATGTTCCCCCGAGTTCGTCACCCTTGGAGTGACTTGAAGAATACTCGACCAACAGCATGACGTCGTCATTTTGCTTGGCGCCATATTGAACTAACTGCGTAGCATCATGCACCGTTTGTTTATCATTCTTACATTTCAATTCCTCAAATATCATCACTGGTGTTCTCTTGTTCAAGTTTGCGACGGTAAAGCTCACGTAAGGCACGGCTATCCAGAAATTGCATTGCTAACAGCTCGGCAGTTTGAGAATTATGTGCATCGATAGCGAGGTTTCGGATGAGTTGTAAATTCTGCTTTAGTTCATATAGAGCATCACCCAGTTGGCGGGCAGTTTCATGGTCGTAAAGGGGGTTATCTTGTTCAATGAGTGATTCCATTACATTCGCGATACATTTAGTTTGCTTGAAGTAATCGGTAATTTCTGAACTTTGTTGAGGTTTGATTGTGAGTTTTTGAGTTATGACATCTCTCAGGAACCGACTAGCGGATTTATAGTTATAGCTATGCATGACTTCAAGAAACTGTTGGTATTCGCTTTCTGTTAGATTGGTTTTTACTGCTCTGCAATACAGCTCTTTGTCAGTTTTTCGTTGTTTCTTGAAATTGGCTTTAACGGTACGAATGAGGGCTTTTACCTGCAAAAGTTCATCTTGATTGGAAGACGTTTGAGGATGTTGGTGGATGAATAGGGTATGAGCAAATGTCGTGATAAATGCTTGCTGCTCCTTGATACTGACACCTGATTCAATTGGGGAAGGTAAAACCCCTGGGAGTAGGGTCGTTAATTCATCAACGGAATAGTCATGATATTCCATCCATGATGTTAGATGTTGCTTTTGTTTTCTGGAGGTGCAGCGAATAACAGCCGCTACGACTGTATTTATATTAATGTCCATTTTTTAATTCTCTATTTATTATTTTAATTATTTAGAGTGTATTGTTTTTAGCGATAACGCCGAAGGCTGTTATCGCAACCCTACTAAGTAGGGCAAGTTTTCGTACGTTTATTTGGAACAAATAAGAACGAGCGATATCAGCTTGTTACTGTTTTTGTTCTATCTATTTTTATTATAACAATATAATTTATAATATTAAATGTGCTTATTTAAATAAGTAGAATATATCTTGTGTGATGGCTGGTGTAATACGGAGTTCAACTGAGGAATATGATAAGGAGCTTGTCGCATGCGACAGGGAAAGTGTGGGTTACGACATCGCAAATGCCGTTTGCGACAAGGAATTTGCGCCGCACTCTCACTACGTCTCAGCCGCTTTCATCCGCTTTTGCTCTGTCTCACTGAAAGTCAGTAGGTAGTTGTCGGGACAGATGTTATATGATTTAAGCTAAGAAGTAACAACAAAAGGAAGTGTGTTCGTGATGGCTGAGTTAAATTAAAATAAAGGATTTATTTATTATGTCTTTATTTTGATTGCTTTGCGTGGTTATATTGTGTGATATCCAATATATGTTGCATGTATATTTTGTGCGTTGTTAAATATATGGAGCTTGTATATTTTACCTCATAAAATAAAAGCAAAAAAGTGATTGCTTTTTACTTCTAAATACGAATATTATATTTGCAACGACTCCTTGAGTCATAATAATAAAAAGAACGGAGGCGTCCAATGGCGCTTATACACCCAATCAACCAATTAAAAATAGAAAAAAAAGTCGATGTATTAAAACGCGTTGGCTTATCCCAAGCCACGCTTCACAGACGTATAAACGATGGCACATTTCCGCCCGCCGTGCAACTGGGTCCCAAGGCTGTGGGATTCATGTCGCATGAAGTCGATGCGTTTCTTATTGCATGTGCTTTGGGAGAAGATAAAAAGCGAGTTGTATCTGAGCTTCTTGCGCAGCGACAAGCGCTTAAACAAGCGAATCCCTTATTGCAGTACATGAACTTTCACTAATCTATCTTTTAGTTCTGTGCATACGTTGCACAGAGCTTGCTCAACTTCAGTGGTAATTGCAAGATTCTCAACGACTTTTGCGCTCAAACTGAGGAGGATAAAAAACTCTTGACATTAAAGCACAGGCTAAGTTAGCTTGATAAGGCTTCCAAATCGCTCTGCTCTTTGAAAGCTCTGAATAATAATATAACAGCAAAAATAATAACGATAAAAACAAGATAAGTGGCTGAAAGCCATCAATAAAAGTTATTACGTTGTCACTCATTATTACTTCGGAGGAAACATGAAAGAGTTTAACGTCTTAAAGAAAAATCGAAAGTATTTTGCTGCATCGCTTAACGGCTACAAGTGCAGAATCTTAATCGATGAGCTGTCCCAGAATCTCTCAATCGGTACGCAACTGCTGGATGTCGAAGACATCTCCATTCGTTCAAAGTATGGAACCGACCTCATATTCAAACTTAAATCCTCGATTGAGGAGCAAAATGAGTCTGGTTTTATTACTTTAAACAGCACTTACAATACTTATCTCGTTGATAAATGCCGCGCTCTGGGTGGACAATGGGATAAGTCCAGTGAGTGTTGGGTTTTTAGCGGCCTTATCGAAGAAAAGGTTGATGAACTGGCTTATATTTTCAATTCCTCTCTCGTACCCGTCGAAGTGACGATTCATGATGACTATGATGTGTACGAAGAAAAGGGGACGCTGTGTTGCCTTGGCTACCCAGTCGCACGCGCATTTGACCGTGATTCAGGAGCAAGAGTTGAAGAAGGGGTGGGTGTCGTAGCGGGCGGCTTCACAAGCGGTGGTAGTAAGAAAAATTGGGTGACTCAAGCCGAATCTGGGACAGTGTTTCGCTTTGAGGTGGCAGAGCAAGTGCTCATCCATTTTTCTGAGAAAGAGCCTCATTACCACTTTAAAGCTATCTGAAAATAAATGATATAAAGTGGTTGCCACCACGTCTTGATGAAACTGAGGCCGTACTTAACAACGCTATTATTCATAATAGCGTTGTTTTTTCCAAGTTCTTCATGGGGTGCCGCAACTGCGTTTGTCTTGTATGGCATATTCATGCCAAGTTATCAGAGTTTCATATGTGAGGTCTGATGGTTTTAAGTTGACCAAATTTTAGTAATGATTCCTTGTATATATTAGTTCAGTTACGATTTGTCTATCCTTTTTTCTTGTATGTGCAGGTATTCGTAGTCCCTTTTCGGTAAGTAGAACATCCCCAGAAATTGCCATACTTACCTTCCCAAAGCTTCATCTCACCACCGCAGTTTTTACATATTGGACGTTCATCGTTACAACTCTTATCTATACAGACTTGGAAGCCGCTCTTAATACCACGGCTCATCGGGCTGCCACATTTGCTGCATGGTGCTTCCGTGTTCTTACAGCGTGGATAGAGAGAACAAGACAGAAATTTACCATACTGACCGAACTTGGGGCGTAAAGTACCTTCACCGCATTGATGGCAAGAAATTTTATCGGATTCTTTCTGAATAAGAGAGACATCAAATTCGTTGGTTTCTACAGGGTACTTAGCTTTAATAAGCTCGGTAACAAAATCACTAGCATCCATCATATCAACAAGCAAATAAGCTCTGTGTTTTGCACGAGTGAGAGCAACATAGAACAAGCGGCGTTCTTCAGCATGTTCGAATCTATCTCCCTGTGGCAATAGTGCATCCACTAACGGTGGAGTTTGTTTCTCTGAGGGAAATCCATGCTTACCAGTGGTAAGCCCCAGTACAATTACATACTCAGCTTCTTTCCCCTTGGAGGCGTGGAAAGATTGATTCTCTATGTTCAAAGTCGGGAACTGATGCTTCAAAGTCCTTAGCTGGTGTAAATCAGGGAGTTGGTGCCAGTAGCGGGCAAGCAAGTATACCTTGTTCTTGCTCGGTTTCTGAGATGCGAGCAATTGATTAGATATCGAAATGAGCGCCTTTTCTAATGCCGAGATTCCTTGTTCATCTTTTCCATGACGAACGATACTCACCGCAGGTTTATCTACTTTAACAAGTGAAACTATGTCTTTCTTTAACTGAACGGGGTTTTGTGTGACAAATCGAGTTGCGACATCACCAATTGAGCTATTGAATCGGAAGGTCATATCTAAGGTGGTTTCAGATGTAGAACCAAAGTAGTTGGAAAACGCTGTGGTAAGACGCACATCGGCACCGCTAAAGCGATATATCGCTTGCCAGTCATCACCCACGCAAAACAGTGATGAGCGTTGCACACTATCCCTAAGAGCCTTAACAAGCCTGGCTCTCGGTTCTGAAATATCTTGAAATTCGTCGACTAACAGATATTTCCAAGGAGACTGGAATTGACCTGTTTGTACATACTTTAACGCTTTTCCAATCATATCGTTAAAGTCGATAACTTGATGGTCTCGCAGGTACTTCTCATAGCTGTGATACAGCGGCATTAATAACTCAAGCGCTTTTGCTGTTTGCTTCGAATCAATCGATTCTTTGATGATTTTGTTTACGCCAGCGTCATCAAGGCATGCTGCTTTATACATATCAACTAGCGCACCGAGTAGCTTAGCTAGCTCAGTTACCCGACCCATCTGCTCCAAGCTGTCTAACAAAGCACTCTCGGAAACTGGTTGAGTTTCCACACCATGCTTATCTAACTCTTTTTCTAGTGCTATGAGTAGGGTGCCTTGCTTGTGTTGGTGGTAAAAAAACTCGATGTAACCTGTCCCATATTTCTTATGGGTTTCACGCTTCCATTTGATACCTGCATGATAACTCTCTCTGTCTATGTACGGTGCGGTGTTGCCGTTTTCATCAATGCCGTAGTATTCGATATAAATATCATAGTCTGGGAGATAGAAATCTGGCTCATACTGGCGATATTCCGCTGTTGCAACGTCGAAGCGATATTTAGCCTCATACTCGTAGTTGATACCTTTACGAAACAACCAGTTGGCAATAACTAGCTCGCCATAGCTTTTAACTTGCTCGCCTCGCATAGAACGAATGTCGTTATCATTGAGATATTTGAGATATGAGCCGCGGGACTCAAAATCCCAAGGGTTTTTATCTACGTAGTAGTAGGAGCTAAAGTAATCGAGTAATGCCTTTTTGTAACTGCTGTCAGACATCAAGGCCTCGACTTCATCGTGCATCCATTTGGCTTTCATCTTGGCGCTGTCTTCGAGCTTAGACAGACTCGGTGCCTTACCTTCAACGGATGAGATAATCCTTACGCCAATACTATGAAAGGTACTAGCTTTCACGTCCTCAAAACCTAACTTGTCTTTGATTCTCTCATCCATCTCTTGGGCTGCGATGCGGCCATAAGCTAATAACAAGATATCGCTAGGATTAGCTTGTCGACTTTTGATGAGGTAACCTGTTCTTCCTACCATGACACTGGTTTTGCCTGTACCTGCACCAGCTAATAGGAGGTTGTTGTCATTATCGGTAACGCAAGCGATTCTCTGTTTATCAGTTAGCGGGTTGGATTCCACACAATCAAAGAACGATTTGTATTGAGCGAGCTGCTTTTGCACATACCGACTTCGTATTTTTTGGACATCCGAAGCGCTCCAACTACTGATATTAGTAAGTTGCGATGCTGTGATTTGAGCTAGTTCTGAGAGACCTTGTACTTTGTCCCAACCTTTCCAACGCTTTAATTCATTACTGGCAGTTGTTCTAATTATCTCAACAGAAGAGTCTCTCAGAAATCTTGATGTGCATTGAAGGTATGCATCACTGAGAAAATCTTGCAGGCGCTTCGCACTTTGATTTGCCCAAGATGGGAAAAGTCGTTTTGAATACCTAAACGGTGTAAGATAGCCCAGCATACGATAACGGTAAGTTTGTTCTTGTGAAACTATGACTAAGCACCCGCCATCAATAGCGAGTGACAGGTGTGGTGGATAATCAAGCTCCGCCCAGTTAAAGTGAGCATCTTCTCCTCCTTGAGCAACATGAATCCCATTATCGTCCACTGTTACCTCGATCTCTTTGTTAAAGAGACGGGCAATTGGATTCGTAGTAAGTGTCCATAAAGTCATTGCACGTAAGCCAGTATATTTACTATTTGTCTCGAAAATTTTTTGTAGTTTACCGTAATGCTTGGAGAGTTGTACTTGAGCTTGGTTAAGCTCTGGTCAGGCACTCAGTTTATGTACAGAAAATTAGCGGACATCTAACTGATGATATTGCTCTAGGGACGTTTCTCAATTTTAAAAGTGTTATAAATAGCTAGCGCATACGTGTCCCAAAGTGTGTTTGAAAATACTAAATATTTTTGTCTTCCGACATTCACGTCCATCTCCTGAGTCTATTGTGTGTCCTGCCTGAATAGAGACCCAACACATGAGCCTGTCAAGCGTTTTGACTTACTTCATTTTGTTGCTGGTGGAAGGTATGAACAAAAAACACTACGTGGGTCATATCGTCCCCACACCAAGAGATTTTCCAAGCCTAACTTTAACGTAGGGTCGATAGACATGGTTAAAGCTCTTATCGATGCCAGTTTTGAGAATCAAAGTGGCACCGTCACTAATGCGCACAGAGCAAGCTTTGTTTCAAGACTGATGTCAAAGCACTACAAAGCGATTGGTAGCGCAAACACGACCATAGTAGACAGAATGGTGACTTTTATACTGATACATTGCCTCACTCAATTGACTCATTGCGTCATTTAAGTGGGCTGGTCATGATAAAACTGATTATTTATCAGTATCTTAAGCGTGATGGAGTGGTGGGGGGTTAAATTCCATCTCTTTGAAAGCCTATATATCAAGCTCTTGTGTTTTCTAATGTTCTTACCTAGTCAACTAAACCTCTTAATCCTAGCTATGACTGATTACCCCTTTGCGCGGGTAAAATTAACTTTAACCCCCTAAGGGGTTAAAGTGCTAATATCCTCTGTAGGGGTTAATTGACATGGTAGGTAGATATGCTCATAACAAGTCCTAAGCAATTAGGAATATATTTACGTGATGTGCGCAGGAATCAAAGGCGCAACCAAACCAAAGTCGGAGATATTGTCGGTCTAAAACAGACAACGGTATCGAAGCTTGAACGTGATCCTGCCTCGTCCAGTATCGAAAGTCTGATGCGCCTGCTGTCTTCACTAGATCTTGAGCTACATATTAAAGACAAAGCTGTAAGCCGTGAACAGGCAAAGCTTCGTGACCCTGATGATTGGTAAAATCCTATAAAACAAAGCCAACTGTATAACTAAGTTGTTCTCTCACAATCATCATCGAGTTAGCAAATCGATGGTTACGCGACCAGTTTATTTTTGCCCAAAAATGTGTCGGCATCGCTGGTTACTCAGATTTGAACACGTGATTTCGAAATACTTGAACTAGTGATGGGCAAATGACAAAATCAGCGCCTGAGCGGCGCGTTCTTAGTCCACGCTAATAAGCCAATGAATTTGTTTATAATTCATAAAAGTGTGATATAGTTAACGTAGTTGACTAGAGCATATTGGTCTGAAAGCGCTACCGATGGTCGCATCTGTGCCACTTACGAAATCACTGACTACGTAAAAGCAGAGGCTTGTCTGACAGCAAGCTACCCATTGACTAGCAAGACCCAAAGAGAAGGCACTTCAACATCAACTACAACCAAGAAGGAATCGAGCATGAAGAAATCATCTAAATCTCTGAAAAAACTTGGTGCAGTTGCTGGCTTATCTTCAGCGTTACTAGGGGGCTCTGAACTACAGGTTCAGACCAATGCGTTTTAGTCTTCATCTACCGAGATAAAAATCCCGTTTGCATTCCATAATTCAATGATTTTCCTAGTTTTCTGAGTGTTCCAGAAGCACTTGCCAAATAAGATGAATCTCGCACCTTCTAGATCACGTCTTTCAGTTATCTTAAAAGTGTTTGAAGAGCTTATCTTTATGTCTTTTGATCGGAATTCCCACATCATCACAGTCGGTAGGGTTTAACCATTCAAGGTCACTAGCTCATTTCTGTCCATCAGCGTGCTGGCGAGACCTAGTTAGCAAAGGTTTGCCCCTTTTCGTGCTGGCAACTAGGAAGGGATCCTTCTCGGTTGCTTTCCAGCTCTAAGAAACACTTAGTAATTGCGTCCTCGGTAGCTGTAACGAGCCTATGCCCCAAAGTGTGTTAACACTGTTCGATACCTAATTTACCTAAATGATAATAATGCATACCCAACCAAAACTGTGAGGTAACTATAGTTTTTTCGTGTTTTATATTATGTTTAATATTGAAGTAGGACACTGTTTATCAGCGATATGGGTTATGAATCTCATTTCTTAATAGGGCTAATTGACCACACGGATATTCGGTAATAGCTTTTAACTACATGTAGTTATTAGAAGTTGAGGAACAGCGCTTGGCTAACCCGATTACAATCAAAAATCATCTAAAAGTTGGTGACCTAGATGCTGAGACCGATACTAGCCTGCTTGAGACATGCTTTGTCGATAAAGGCTACATAAGTCAATTAATGGATGTAGGTGATCCTCTATCTATCGTATTAGGCAGAACTGGAGCAGGAAAAAGCGCTCTGATCTATAAGATTTCCCAACTAGCCGAAAAATCAAAACAAATAGATCCCAATGACATATCAGTAAGGTTTCTAGAACACTCAGACATAATCCAATTCTTGGATACCTTAGACGTTAATTTGGATCTCTTCTATCGCCTTCTATGGAGACACATCCTTATAGTTGAGTTACTTAAGCTCAGATATAACATTAAGAATGAAACAGACAATCGAAACTTCTTTGACAGTATCAGTGATTATTTCAGAAGAGATACTGTAAAGAAAAAAGCTATTGAATACTTTAGAGAATGGGGTGATAGGTTCTGGCTTGATACTGATGAACACTTAAAAGTAATCACTCAAAAGCTTGAAAATGATACCAAAGCAAACTTAGGCGCAAAATATACAGGCTTGTCCTTCAGTGTTAGTGGTGCTGAAAAACTAACTGACGAACAAAAAACAGAGATAAAACAAAGAGCTAGCCAAGTAGTAAGCGGTTTGCAAATTAAGAAACTGAACGAGATGTTAGATTTAATCGCGGAGCACTCATTTCATGACCCCCAACAAAAGTTTTATATCGTAATTGATCAATTGGATGAAAGCTGGGCTAACACGATTACAAGATGTAAGTTCATTCGGGCGCTAATTGAGGAAATCAAAACTTTCCGAAAGGTCGAAAATATTAAGATTATCGCGGCTATGCGGAAGGACTTATTAGATCTCGTTTTCGACAAAACGCGGGGGGCTGGATTTCAAGAAGAAAAGTATGAATCATATATTTTACCCATACAGTGGACACGCGATGAGTTGACCGATTTGATAGAAAAGCGCGTCAAAGAAGTATTCAAACGGCAATACACCAATGAAGATGTAACATTCAAAGACATATTCCCTTCAGCAACTAAAGGAGGAGGTCAACTAGCTATTGATTTTATTATGGAGCGTACGCTCTTTCGCCCCAGAGATATTCTTCAGTTTGTAAATGAGTGTTTCAAAGTTGCATATGGACGTGAGCGAATCTCATGGAGAACAATTTATGCTGCTGAAGCTCAATACTCCGAGAAAAGACTTAAGTCCCTCAAAGAAGAGTGGGGAGAGGTCTACCCCTCATTTGACGAAACTGTTGAAATTCTAAGGGGTTTACAGACGTCTTTCAAACGTTCGGATCTCTCTGAATCACGTCTAGAACATATAATTACAGATTTATATGACCAGAAAACAGATGATCCATGTGTTTGCGCCGTAAAGGATTACTTCGACACAACGGGAGAAGTCAAACAAGCAGAGATACTAAATAAGATCCTAATTTGTTTATATCGTGTTGGAGCCATTGGAATAAAAATCAGCGCGCTTAGTACATTTATGTGGTCTTTCTTTGATCAAAGTACGGTGAGCAGGGGTGAAGTGAGGCGTGCTTCTCAAATCAAGGTACACAAAATGCTTTATCGTTCTTTAGATATACAGGTAACTGGCTCAGAAAGGTTTGAAGCAATTGACACCGAAGATGTACCTTAGACTGTTAAGATTCTTTTCCTAATCTGAAACAACAGTTTTAGAATAATAGCCCTAGCTCACTTTTGTCTAATAACTGTTAGCACTCATAAGTTGAATTTGGAGTGGATATGGAAAGAGGGATAATTACTCCAGCAATGGAGATTGTAAGCAACGGTGACTCGCTTTCTATGAGAGGGGGGATACCACCTGAGAAATGCCGTTACTATGCTCTGTATTGGGATAAGGTGGTTGTAACCGATAGCAATATTTTTGGGACGGGCTTGTCAGATGATTTGCAATTGTTAGAGGGGGCTGGGATTGTTAGGAAAGATACCGCTAGGATGAATTTGAATGGTACCTTCAATGGAAGTGATCTTGCGAGTATTCATTTCCAAGGACTTGCTGAAATTGCTACTCATCTCACCAATAAAAACCCAGGACAATGGGCTATCCATCAGAGCGGTGATCAACTAACTGTACCTGCTTCTATGTCTAAAGACCTAGTTACAGCCGACTTTGAATTAACTCGCTGTTTACCAGTACCAAAGCCAGATTTCCCGTTAGATAGACTGTTGGAATTCAAGTTAAAAAGAGCTGATGAACTAATAGCATTGCGCACCACATTGGATGAATTATATTTGGAAATATCGAAGTCGGCAGATATTCCGCGTTCCAAAATAGTACAAATTCAGCGTTTAGAGCAAGCAATAAGCGACTTGGACAAAATTGCACAACAAAGCTGGGGAGAAAGGTTGTTGGCGAGTAGAAAAGTGTCGCTTGATCTCAACTATGGCTCGATGACAAATGGGGTGGTTACGGCTGGCCTCGTTGGCGCTGCATTTTCAAATCCACTCGCAGGGATTTTAGCAGGCGCAGCTCATACACTCGCTTCAAGCCTCAAATTTGAGGTGTCACTCTCGAATCAGTTACAAAGTCCCCAAGGGAAACAGTTGGAGCTGTCTTATATAAGCTCAATCAAAAAAGAAGATATTGCGAATAAGTACTAAAAAAGTGTTTCTGTCGGACAAATTTTCGCTACGCTTCAAATTTTCTGAAGAGAGCGGCGTTAGCTTACAACGAGGAAAAAATGACGAAAACGAAGAAAGTTAAGATATCTGTAGAAGCTCCAGAACTAATTCCATTGCAGTCCATCGCTATGAATCAGTTACGCATGGCGGGTGAAGAAGCAGATGGACATAAATTTAGGTGGGTTATCCCATCTATGATTTTTTCAGTATTTTCACTAGAGGCAATGTGTAATGTCTATGGTGGGCAGATCTTCGGCAATAATTGGAAGAATTTCGAGTCCACATCAATTATTGGTAAAGTTATTTTAGTTTCGAATCAACTAGGTCATGAAGCAGATTTTTCTGCACAGCCTTGGCAAACCATCCAGGAAATGATCAAGTTCCGTAATTGGTTAGCTCATGCCAAACCACACAAAACTACTCGAACAGATACGGTTCCCTACGACACTCCTAACGAAGAGTTAGATCCACTTTACCCAGAAATGAAAATTAGTTCTTTTTCTGACATCTCAAATGCTGAACGTTACCAAGCTGCAGTTAGAGAGCTTGAATTAAGATGGACACACGGTGCAAATGTTAAAGGTTTCGAAATAGATCTTATAGGTAAGCCTCAGTACACCGTTGTGAAATAAGCTAACAAACAATTAAGGAATCAACATATTTTTCCTAATCAGATAGAAGCGTTTTTAGAGTAAAAGTGTTAACACGGTTTTGTCCAAAGGTGTACTAACGCAGCTCACAGAAAATACACCTTTGTTAAGAATTGAACTGTTAACACCTTACTTTAGGTATATCTAGCCAGTTGGTTGTATATTGCGGAGTAAGCATTTCTCTCCGCATGCTCCATTTCTGCTCTATGCCTTGGGAACCAACAAAAAGCGTATCAGTGCCATACCGATTATTAAGACTATCAAACACTTTCATTAAGTTATCATTACTCGGAGTTTGATTTAACAGATCTAATTGTTCGTGCTGCCCATTAACTAGATCGATCAAACCGATGCCAATTTTGTAATAACGTACACCTGGTTTGAACAATTGTGTTGCTGCCTTCGTAGCAATTTTGACCAACTGCATTGAGTCAGCAGTTGGATATGCAAAATGATGAACTATACGGAAGCTCTGAGGTTTATCATCAAATGGGGAGTTGGAAGCAAAACAGAGCATAGCTTTACACAGCGACTTTTGATTTCGTGCTTTACGTGCTGCTATAGCGGCGTGTTTACTTAGTGCTTGCTTCAGTAGTTCAAGGTCGGTGATTCTTGTTCCAACACTACGAGTTGAGTAAATCTGCTTTTTATCAGCTCTAGCTGTGTCCCAGCCCTTGCAAGCGACACCATTTAATTCACGAACGGTTCTTTCAATTTCTACTGAAAATTCCCGACGTGCTTGTTCTGGGGCATACTGAGACAAATCATAAGCCGAGTTAATCCCCATATGTTTTAATCGTGTTGATATTTTTTTGCCCACTCCCCATACATCACCAACTTCTAGCTGCTTTAATATAGAGGTACGCTGATGTTCATTGTCGATAACGCAAACGCCCTTACAGCCTTGAATTTTTTTAGCTGCATGATTGGCAATTTTGGCGAGGGTTAGCGTTGTTCCCATACCTATACATACTGGTAATCGACACTCTTTCCAAACGGCTCGTCGGATTAAAGAGCCATGTTCTCGTAAGTCTTTAATGGCAGGAAAGCAGCGATGAAAGGAAAGAAATGATTCATCAATGGAGTATACATATTGCTCAGGCGCAAACCGCCCGATAACATCCATCATTTTGGACGACAAATCTGCGTAAAGTTCATAATTAGATGATAGAGCAATTACACCTTTCAACTCACACAATGCTTTGACTTCAAAGTAAGGTTTAAACTTTGCTATACCTGCTTCTTTAGCCTGACGATTAGCTGCAACGACACAGCCATCATTATTCGACAGAACGATTACGGGCTTACCTCTCCACTCGGGTCTAAAAACTTGTTCAGCACTACAATAAAAGGAATTAGCATCAACTAGGGCGAACATTATTTTCTACGAGATGAGAGTAAATAGCTTGGGCGGTGACAACGGATAGATCGAATCACTACACCTTCAATCGAAAATGTATCTTGAGCATGAATACAGATAGGCATCATTGCTTTATTTGCAGATAAGAGTGATCGACGTGTCATATCTAGCATTTTACAAACGAACTCACCATTATAATTGGCCACGATTACATCAAGGTTTTGGACGGCAACGTGACGATCTACAATCAACAAGTCACCATCAAAAATGCCAATCTCTTGCATAGATTCCCCCATTGCTTGTCCGATGAATGTAGCACTTGGATGCTCAACTAGCAGTTCATCAAGGCTCATTCCCAGTTGTCTGTATTCAGCAGCAGGGCTTTCAAAGCCTGTAATACCAGCGCTTGCTAAGATAGGGATAACTTTCATAATAAAGATGGCTGTACGTATATACAGTTATTTTGGGGCTAAACAGTTTGATCGTCAAGGGCATTAGAGAGAAAATAACGCACTTATCCTACTAAGTGTTTAGGATGTATCGGGTCGGCAGTAGGGCTACCTATCGTGCATAATTCGCCAATTTCATATACATACACCGATAAAAATGCTTGAAAAGAGGGTAGGGTGTAAAGGGACTTTCTTTACGCTTCGGGTTAGTCGTCGATTGCTATTGTAGAGTTTTGATACTGCGAGTCTGGCTGAAGCATTTATGCCCCATTGTGAGCTACGTGAGCCATCTGCTTGACCTAATTTTTGTAATGAGTGAAAGTTGCTGGAAATACCTGTTATTGTCTTTTGCTAACTTGTTGTTGATATGAAAACTAGTTTAAGTATTCGCAGTTACACAAAGCGCTTTAGTCGCCATGTTCACGATAGCTATCATCAACTGGTACTGCCTATTCAAGGTAATATTCATATTGATATGGATGGTTTCTTGGGTAAGGTGAGTGTCGGTGAATGTGTGGTGATCCCAAAAGGTGTAGCACATGGATTTAATGCTGATGAAGCAGCACGATTCATTGTAGCCGATCTTGATGAACTGCCTTCTCATTTGCTCAGTGAGGAACTCGCTGTTTTTTCGATCTCTCCCCCTCTATTGAGCTTCATTCACTTTGTTGAAAAGCAACTTGAATATCAGGTGGATAGTGCAATTGAAGCATCTATGGTAAGTATCTTCACCTTGTTGCTGGGACAGCAAGAGTTGTCTCGAACTAACGATCCACGGATTCGAGCAGTGCAGGTGGTGATCAGTGAACGGTTAGCCGAGCCTCTTACCATTCAGTCGCTTGCTAAGATTGCGTATCTTAGTCCAACTCAGTTCAAGAAGATCTTCAAAGAAAACATAGGGGTGAGTGTACTCAAATACATCACTGAGCAACGTATGGAGAAGGCTAAGGCACTGCTAACCCATACTGACTTACCTGTGCAGTGGGTAGCTGAGCGAGTAGGATACAGCGACCTTTCAGCTTTTAGCCGACGCTTTTCCGCCCACTATGGAATGTCTCCAAGGGAGTTCGCGCGCTCTTGAGTTCGTCTATTTAAACAACTATTGCGTCCTTTTAGCAAAAACATGATGTAATTAATCGCCTAAAATCTCTGCCTTGTTATGAGTTTTTCGGTAGATATAATTATGTTGTACAGTCGCTATACTTCCTATCAGCTTGGCATTTTCTCGATACTGTTTGCCTCAGTCTTATGGGGTACTACAGGTACAGTCGCTAGTTTAGCTCCAGATATTAGCTCTCTAGCAATAGGCGCTTTTTCAATGGGTGTTGGTGGGCTTTTTCAAGCCGCACTATCTCGCAAACAATTGCTAAATGACTGCAAAAAGATTCTGATTCACAAGAGAAAATTAGCGATTAGCGCAATCGCTTTGGCTGCCTATCCATTAGCATTTTATTCCTCGATGAGGCTGGCTGGTGTCGCAATTGGTACCGTAATTTCTATTGCCACAGCACCGTTTTTTGCGGCCATACTTGAGTGTCTATTTAGCAAAGGTAAAAGAATAACGAAAAAATGGTTGCTAAGCTTCTCTGTCGGAATTGCAGGCATCATGTTGTTGGTTTTCTCTGAGTCACCTGCAACCCATACAGTTAATAGCTTGAGACTGTATGGCATCTTGTTAGGTTTTATTGCGGGTTTGTGTTATGCCGTCTATTCGTGGATTGCTAAGACACTGATTGAACAGGGTGTCCAATCCCAATCGGCTTTAGGCAGTATTTTTGGTTTTGGTTCGTTAATTTTGCTCCCAACACTTTTGGTTACTGGAGATAATCTTTTTGCATCAACAACCAATATTCTGGTAGTTGGCTATATGGCGTTGATTCCAATGGGGTTGGGTTATATTGCTTATGGATTTGGCCTAAGGTTTGTAACCGCCAGTAGTGCAAGTTTAATTACACTTTTTGAACCTGTTGTAGCAGCAGCTTTGGCAGTGGTGGTGGTTGGCGAGTCGATACCAATGCTTGGATGGAGTGGCATCGGTTTAATCCTAATTTGTTTGTTGATTCAAGTGAAAGGTAGATAGCCACCTACGAACCAACAGGTATAGATATTATCGTGTCTAGTTGTTTCCTATGTTAAGCAACTAGGCTGATGACTGCTAACAAAGCTGTTCGATTATGAATATATAAAGTCACACTAGGAAATGGCCCCCTCCAAGCGATTTTCCAATACCTATAATTATTCGTATATTACTAAATGAGCAACCTCGGTAGCTCATTTATGTCCACCTATGTTTCAGCCGATCCTGCCCACTACAAATGTGACTGCCAAACTTCATGTTGACCAACAACATTTAGAGGATGTGAATATGAAAAAGTTCTCTTCGGGAAAGTGCAGCGGCATTAAAAGATTATTCAAGTTAGAAGAGATTTGGCGAATCAGAACTAGTCTAGAGCTTGAAAGTAACCTAATACAGCTTGCACTATTGAACTTAGCCATTGATAGCGAGTTGAGGGCGAGTGATCTACGAAAGATGCACGTATATGATGTTTCTTCGGCAGGAGTGATCTATGAGAGGGTTCAATACATCCAGCAAAAAACAGGTACCGATGTACACTATGAGATTACTCCGAGAACGCAGCAGAGTATTAGTCGGTGAGTTTACTCAGCACACCTAGAGGCAAATTTCCAAGCTGTCGCCGTAAAGACCAAGTCATCAGTTATTCGTTTTATCCTACGATTATCAGGAACTGGGCTGTAAAGTTGAGGCTGAATGCGGGCTATTATGGTATTCATTCCATGCTTCGTATTAGAGGTATTCTGAACTATGCCAGAATGAAAAACATAAGGGGTACAGCTCCTACTTGGACACTTAAAGCTAGATAATACTGAAACGGACTGTTAAGAGAAGCCTGTGCTCTTACGACTAGCGAAAACAAACTCTCAATGCCTGTTAACTCATAGAACAATAAGTAGGAAGATTTGAGGTGCAAATTTTTTATAGATGATTCATCAGAACCTATTTATCATCAATAATTCTAGTTTTAATTTTAGAGTTTGTGCCACACAAACCCTAATTACCTCGAATCCCAGTCGTCCGCTTTTTGCACAATAAAATTAACTATTTGTGCAAACTCTTTTCCTTTATGTGTTAAGCCATAGTTTACGGTCACTGGTATAGTATCTTCTTGCCTACGCCATACAAAGCCATACTGTTGAAGCAGCTTCAAACGTTCTGTGAGCACTTTACTTGAAACCAACGCTAACTGTTTGCGAATTTGTCCAAAACGCATTTCATCACTTTGACCCAAAAGCCAAACGATATGAGCTGTCCACTTCGTGGATATCAAAGTTAAATACTTATCCACGCTACAGTAGTCATCGGGCTGTACTTGATGATTCACTACCTTTTTTGTCACTTTCATAATAATCCATACTGCTCTTATGCATTAGTGATCAGTCTAATGTTCAAGTTTACCACAAACCATTAGTTACCTTTGTGTAACTAGTTACTTTTTAGTAGCTAATTTTAATTAGTAACCAAGTTCATTATTGTTATCAAATCAACAACGCACCAATTGGGTTTACATTGGCGCAGTAATAATCAAGGACTAATTATGCGATTTATTTTACTTTTTCTCCCTATTTTCTCATTTGGCCTACAAGCTGCGGAATATATCAAGCCTCAAACACCTGGAGAGCTTCACGCTCTTTTTGGACAGTATTTTGCCCAGCACGATTTAGAAGGTTTGAGCACTCTCTTTGATAAAGATGCAGTACTCGTCCTCGATAAAGAGGGCAATCAAGCTAAAGGTCATGACGAAATAAAAGAGGTATTAAAAACATTCATGCAAGGTGATGTGGAAATGGTGACAAAAAGTGTATCTATCCACATTAATAATGACGTTGCCATGATTCGCTCGGAGTGGGAGATATCAAATACTATGACAGGAACAGCTCTTGAAGTTATGCGCTATGTGGATGGTGGCTGGGTTTACATTATAGATAACCCCAACGGATTTTAGTTTAGAAATTAGGCGAATTTAAACAAATAAAATAGGTAACAACTTATGAAAGCAGTGCAATTAAAAGCATTTGGTGGCATCGAAAACCTAGTTACTAGTGAAGTAGAAAAACCAACCATTACTTCAACACAAATTCTAATTAAGGTGGCATTTAGTGGCATAAACTACGCTGACACATACATCCGAAAAGGTGCTTTCCCAGGGCTCCCTACTCCACCATTTACTCTAGGAATGGAAGGCTCTGGCATTGTAGAGTTGGTAGGCAATGACGTTAAAAACTTTCAAGTTGGTGAGCTGGTTGCCTTTGCTGGAAACCAAACATACGCTGAATATGTGATCATCGATACACAAAGCACACAATCTTGGGAAGTCGCTGTCCCAGTAACACTTCAAAAAGATATTGCTAGTAGTATTGCTATGTCCGCTCGAACAGCAATGTTGTTAACATACAGAGTGAATCATGCTCAAAATAAAATTGCGTTGGTACATGGTGCAGCAGGCAGTGTCGGTAGTGTATTAGTACAACTTCTAAAAAAACAAGGTTATACGGTTATTGGCTTCATAGGTTCTGATGATAAATATAGTTTCGTGAAGGAATTGGGCTCAGATGTCGTACTAAATTATAAAAATCATGGACTTAATAAAACCATTTTTAAACAATTTCCTGAAGGGTTAGATCTGATCTTTAATGCCACTGGCGGAGATACGATTGCAAGAGATATCGAGTTACTGGCTGAAAACGGCCACATCATTTGGTACGGTTTTGCCCAAAGTAATCAAGCGCCTCAGCTCGAATCAGCTATCAGTAATGCATTCATGAAATCGATAAAATTTGAAGTATTTAATGGTGGCTCGGTTTGTAGGCAAGACAACATTCGAGCAATTAAAGAGCTTGAAGAGCTGATACAAAACAATGAATTAAAGATCCACATTCATAGTCATTACCCACTTGATTGTGCATTTTTAGCTCATGAAGAGCTTGAACAAGGTCAAACGCAAGGCAAACTATTACTTCAAGTGGAATGAAAATCGTAAGGCATGGCTCAGTAATGACTGAGCCTATTTTCAAGTCACTTCCTATTTCGAATCGAATTAGCAAATGCACTTGTGATCTTTTACTGATGAGAGAGTTTTACTGCTATATCTCACTCTTTCCAGAGCCGTCACAGTAGGTACTTTCTAACGAGATGGTGTCAGTGACAGAACATTTCACTGACACCATAAATATCATTGTAGGTGGGGGATCCGCCGCCTAAATGTGTGAACGCCTTTGGTTCACAATACAACTCTAACTCCAAAAATTCTGTCTCAGAGCCAATTCAGTAATGGAAGTTGAGGTTTTACTCCATTCTACTTAAACGCTGAAGTTCTAATATCGTATATGGAAATTACCATAAACTTTCTTCCTGAATGATATTTGAAGGTTTACGGATGCTTTCGCTATCCTTTTCAAAGACTAGAAAGAACAGAGTCACTTTACTTTCCTCAGAACGATATGTGTTGGACAACTTCATCCTAATACGTATAGAACTTGATGCTTTTTTCAATATTCTTAATTTTAAGAGTTGAAAGGTTAAAAAATTCAGAACCTATCCGACTAGGAGCTTTGAGAGCATTTTTTGAGGCTTTTATGAATAATTTCAATATAATAGTTAGTCAGGTGACATAAGTAGGCAAGCCCTTTAACGTCAAAGCACTCCCCGATAAGAAGACCATGTTCGATAATCTTGCTACGGGTAGAATCTAAACCATCTACAACGATGTTACATTTCCAATATCCTTCGATTGCGCCCGTCTATCTAGACACGGTCATATTGGTTTCTGCTTGATAACTCAATTCCAACATGGTTTATTCTGAGTCAAAGGACAGGTAGTAGTGCGACTGTCCTTTAGTTTCGCTACATATCTAATCGGTTCTGATAAAAACCCAGAGTGATCTCTGGATTTTTTATCAGTAGGCGGTGTGCCGCAATTCTCACTATTAACGCTCACCTTGGACTTCAAAATCATCATGAACCAATCGGGCATGTCCGTCACTCTCAACAACCCAGTGCTCTCGATGCACAACACCAAAGACATTATTCATTGTCCATTTCGAAGAAAGAATATAACCATCGTCGCCACACGGCTCCCATTTGACATCGGTATAGATTATGTCTCTGAACCCCTTATCCATAATATCTTGCCAGAATGCTTGAATGGCATCCTTACCTTCAAAAGTACCAAATGGTCGGGCATGCATTGTGCAGGCTTGAGTATATTGATCTGCACATCCTTTAGCATCCTGTGTATTGAATGCCTTTTTCCAATCCTCAATGCCCTTCTTGCAAGCAGCTAATACATCACGTTCTAACATCACAATCTCCTCAATTAATATCGTAGCGTTTCGAGTTTTAGGTTAAACATATCAATTACCAAGAAAAACAGAGATAATGAAAATTACTGTTTAATTAAAGAGAACAATAAATGAATAGACTAAAGCAGATGTCTATCTTTGCCTACATAGTTGAAGAAGGCTCTGTTTCAGCTGCTGCGCTCAAGCTCGACCTTTCCAAATCAGTCGTAAGTCAACACTTGAAAATACTTGAACAAGAGCTAGGTTTGACGCTAATAAAAAGGACTACAAGAAGGCAGGCGCTAACTGCAGCAGGAGAAGCCTTTTATCAAAACTGTAAAGAGATCAATTCCATTGCCAATTCAGCGTGGGAACAGGCTCAGGAATCTCAGGTTGAACCAAAGGGACGCATACGTATAACTGCTCCAAATGCACTCATGGAGATACTAGTTACACCTGTGGTAGCAGAATTAATGAGGCGGTATCCGAAGCTTAAACCTGAGCTTATAAGTGATGATCAAGCCCTAAATCTTATGAAGCACGATGTGGATCTGGCAATTAGAGTCGGTAGCTCGCAGGATAGCAATCTCAAGCAAAAACGGATTGGTGAGTTCAGGGATGTTTTCTGTGGCATTCCAGACATAAAACTTGATGATATCGATAAGGAACCCTACATCGCTAACCACTGGCAAGGCAAGTTCGTTCGGCACAAGTTTAAGTCAAAGACGGGCAAAACTATGATTTATGAGAAAGAGGCCGACTGTATCGCTAACTCGTTTCACAGTTGTTTGGCTTTAATTAGATCAGGAGCTGGTATCGGTATCATTCCCGACTTTTATTTCTCTCAGATTGAGCCAGAGGTTGTATCTCTATTACCAGATATGATGTTACCTAAGAATCCCGTTTATGCGTTAAATCCATTCAATAAAAACACTCCATTAGCCGTACAGCTATGTATCACTGCTCTTGAAGAACGATTAAGAAGTGGTGTTTAAGTATTTGCTCTAGGAGAATATTATTTATTGCGCATTTATATGCAAGCTAGGTATTTCGAGTGAGTTCAAAACTCTGAAAGAAAATGTCCAGTTCCACGTCCGCGCAAATCTACCACCGCTGACAACAACGATCTTTGACATTTTGGGATACGAAAAGTTATTCAATGATAGCTAAATTAGAAAATCCATTAACTCACTTTTGTCCAAAAGAGAGTTAAACAGCTTTCTTGCAAGAAAGCTGTATCTCTAATTCGAATAAGATGTTTGAGGCGTTCAAGGCACCTAAGTTGGTATTGTGGTGTTACGTGTGTTTCTCTCAATCAGGGTTTTAAAATCAAGAATTTTTCTCTGATTTCTGAGTTTGGTCATTGCTTGTGCATCATCCACCACACAAATCCCAGCGGCGGTGTTCTGGCAAAACTGAGAAGCCAGGCAACGTACCTCGATAATTGCGGCTTTATCGCGGCGATGCGCTCGTAAGGTCAGGAGTGATTTCGGTTCGTCATACTCAATAAACTCGTAGTCTCGAAACAGTAAAGCAAAACTCACCGCCGCTGCTTCGGTGTCCGTAGCAGGAACGGTGGCATAATGGCTTCGGGTTATAGGAATAGCATGAATAGGGTAATCATCATTGAGTAATACCGACAGGTTGGGATGCATGTCAGCAATATGCCCTTGAATGTAATCTCGTCGTATATCTTGATAAAATTTCTGATATTGGAAGTACGAGAGCGTAATGCCGTTGCTAATATCCCAATTGTTATCTCGTAGTAAATCACTAAAACAGTAATCATCAATCTTCAACAGTTGCTTGAAGTTGTCAAAACCACCCAACGTCCGTTGGATTTGTTTTTGGCTCACACCACGTTTGAGCAGGTCGGCTTCATTGAGATACGGTTCAGTGCGTAATATCGTGGTGACCAGCTCAATTAGACCGATATCCACGGCACTAATACCTTGCATCAGAAGCGGCGCAAAGTAGTCGGAATGGGAGTAAGCCAGGCCTTCATCTAGTGCTGAAATTACGCTAAGGCGTATGGGGTTAGTCATCATCATGGTTAAACTCCTAATTAAGAGAAAAGGGGACGTGTCAGGCTTGGGGTAGTGTAATAACCTCTATAGATCAGCCAGCGGAAGTAAAAACGAATGGCGTCAATACGTTGTTTTTGCTCTTTGTGGCATATGTTCGATTGGCGAAGTGTCTTACGATATTGACGAATGTCTCGCGTCTGTATGTATAACCTTTCATTGCTGCTGGAGTGGTTGTCGTCAACGAAGCGTAAAAAATGATGAAGGTAATCTGTAATCTGATTGAGTCTGAATCTAGGCATCCCTGACTGAGCACGCTCTTCCATTAATTCACTTAACCAATTGAGGTATGGAAAACGAATGTCCTCTTCTGCATTGATCAAGTCTAGAGGGGGCAAGGTTGGGAAATCGTCTGTTGACGGTTTGTGTTTGTAAGCACGAAGCACAGGAAAATGTTTAGCCATTAAATGGATTTGCACTAATAATTGCTGACTCAATGACGGAGAGTCGGGAAGGTCATGAGGGATGTTTTTGAAGAAGCACTTAGCTTGCAAGCGCACTGCTTTCGCTCTGCTTATTGCATACTGTAGTTCATCTGTTTTCAGTGCCACAAAATAATGAGACCTAGTGTGACCTGAGATTCTTAATAATAATGGCGGTGTGATTTTGACTTGATAAATGCCATGCTGATTGGTGGAGATATGATGGGCGCTAAGCTGACGGTGTTGCTTTATTCCGATGTTTTCAGTTTGATGAGTGACGGTTTGGCGGCCTTTTCGACGTATACGGCGCAGTGCTTGCATTTCACCAAAGTGTGGGGGTTCGCTGATGGACTTCACTTCTAATTGGCTTAAGTGAGTTTGAGGTAAGTGTGAATGTGGCATTAAAACAATCCTTATTTACTGAATTTAGGATGCAGAAAGCTGCACCCTAAACTAGTTGAGGGGGTCATAAGTGACGGTGAGTTAATGAATTGGAGCTAAACTGTTTAGGCTCAGCAGTAATACCTCAGGTAGAGGTGGGTTATTACGCGCTCCGTCTACACTCGGTACGGTACTGTCCCGCAATGGAATAGTATTTACCTGTTGATTTGACAATATAATCGCTCCAGCACTGATGAATCTCATATCGCTCATTGAGATACAAAGCACTGTTGTATGAGGCACGGGTCGTATTTGGATCTAAATGGGCAAGACACATTTCAATGGCATCTACTTTGAAGTTAGTGTTCTCGTTGAGGTAGGTACTTGCGATACCTCGGAATCCATGACTGACTAAGCGTCCTTTTAACGTGGTGAGGTTTAATGATGACGTAACAGCGTATGGGCTGATGTGAGGAAACTTAGTGTTCTGTTTATCAGATGGGAATACATGCGCCTGGTCTCCTGAAATGGGCTTCATAAAGGCTAACAAGCCGAGCGTATATTCGTTCAGTGGAACGAGATGCTCACGCGCACCTTTAGTGTAAAAGTTAGGCACCGTCCAAAGCTTCAACTTAAAGTCAATGTCACACCATCGCATCGCGGCGAGTTCAAACGCTCGTGTCATCGTGTGGAGTTGCATTTCAAACGCGCAGCGAGTGACTAATTTCATATTGTGTTTTGACATGGTAGCCATTACCTCTGCTAACTCATTAGGAGGGACAGCAGGCATATGCGTTACCTTTGGCTTAACAAACTCATCTTTGATATTTGCTAACCAGTTACTCTTGATGTAGGTTCTATTAATAGCAAAATACATGATTTGGTTAACAAAAGTACAAGCGCGTTTTACGTTTTCTAGTTGTCCTTTTGCTTGAAGCGGTTTGATGACTTCAATCACGGCGGTGGTGGTAATAAGGCTCAGAGGTATGTGGCCTAGCTTTGGGTATAAATGACGCTTGAAGAACAAGCGCTTTCGATGACTTGTTCTCACCTTATTCATAATACGCTTGATTTCTTCTTCACCAAAACCTGTACCATTCTTTTCGGCTTCCTTCTGAGCTTCTTCAAGTAACTTTTTACGAGTGATCGTCTCTTTTCCTTCGTCTCGTTCAAGCATAAGCTCGGCAACCAACTCAAAGGTACGCTCACTGACAATGGCTCGGTCAAGTTTTTGCTTATCACGATAGATTTTTGGATCAACGTTATTTGCCATCTGTGTACGAAGCTCTTCTGCTATTTTTCGGACTTTGGCGAGTGTTAGGTTAGGGTATGAACCAAGCCCGATTTTCTTGCGTTTTTTGGTGTTAGATTCTGTATAGATAAATAACCAGTTCTTTGAGCCATTATTACGTACTCTTAAGTAGAGGTTTCCTCCATCCGATAGTGTGTATTCTCTATCATTTGGTTCTGCTTTTTTAATTTGTGTGTCTGATAATTTATAGATAGCAGCCATGCTGTTACCCTCCTTTATTTGTGTGTGTCCCCTGAACTTATCAATCGGTTTAGGGGTACGCAAGGGGGTACTAGAGCTGTGAGATGTAGTGAGAAACAATGATTGTGAAAGAGTGTTATTCTATTTTAAATCAATTGGTTAGGTGGTTGCGTGAGAGTTAGTGAGACCTAATGAGTCGTGTCTAGGAATTCTCAAGAGGGATTCGCAACGCGTGGCATTTTTACTATGCGTTGGTTTTAGTGTTTAAGGCGGTTTGCAGCAGCTTCGGTATTGCGTTGCTCACCCCTTAACAGGGCGTTATGTACTAGGAGTCATTGGTTGGATATTTTTATCGATAATATATTAGCTCAGTTGCTTTCTACCTCTGTGGTGGTTGGGATTGCTGCTTTCTTAATGAAATCATGGTTTACGCATCACTTGTCTAAGCTAGAGAAAAGTAACATTCATGAATTGAACATACAGTTGGAATCCCTAAAGGCTCAGTGGACTAAAGAAACCGCAAAGTTAAATGTACATGAGTCATATCTTCACAATAAAAGAGTTGAACTCATCGAAGATCTATACGAACAGATGCTCGAAGCTGAGTTCGAGTTACAAAATTTTCTTTTGCATTGGTGGGCATACACACGTAAAGCTAATGATGGTATTTACGCAGAGCAAGATTCCGTCGTGGCAGATGATTCAATGAGAGCACGTGGAGAAGCATTCTGTGAGAAATATTTATATATTAATTCAGTTCTTCATAATAAAGCTCTTTACTTTGATGATCAGTTCATAGAGTCGGTATTAGGTGCATATAAGCCGTATTTCGATAGAGTACTTGAACTAAACTACAATCAGCTATCTTTGATGCCAGAAGAATTTCATGATGTTGTCAACAAAGGTAGAGAGCCAAGAAGAGAAGTAATTGATATATTTAGAAAAGCTCTTGGTGTTGCTAGTTAGTACGTACATAACAAAGCGTTTAAGAGGGATTCTCAACGCTTGGCAGTTTTGGTTCAAAGTTTAGCTTTTGTGTTTATGGCACAATGGTTTAAGTTGGGTGGCATCGCGTTGTTCACCCCTTAACGCGGCGTTAGTACGGGTTTGACATCAAAGGTCATAAGTTTTGGTGTTTATCTGTTTTGGCGATCGTCTTTACACCTTTCAGTTAGTGCCTTTCATGTTCTTTCCGGTGGCACTATATGCGGAGTGTTTGCTTTGATTTCACCGTTTACGGTTTCTAACTCTTACCCTATTTCTTTGGTGCTTCTTCTCTTTCGTGGTTTTTTGCTACGTCAGAATTGTCTTTCTTTGGTGTTGCCGTCGAGGTCCGAGGATCGAATCCTTTCCTAATTTGAAGCAAGTGAAAGTAGGGCAGTTCAGTGCATTTTTCTTCTAGCCAACTCTCGTCTCTTAATCGAGTTTAAGTTTTGTAGCTGCCCGTCTCACTTCAGTGTTCAAAGCCTTTCATATCATGCTACTTTTCAATATCTTGGAGCGCATAAATAGAAGTCGCGCATGTACTAACAAATTGCTTAAGAGTGATTCGTAACGCGTGGCATTTTTACTATGCGGTGGCTTATGTGATTAAGGCGCCGTGCGGTAGCTTTTGTATTGCGTTACTCACACCTTAGCAAGGCGTTAGGCGACATGAGATAAACGATAGAGTAGTGATAGTATCTTGGCGTGAATCTAGCTTCAGTTAATAGAAAAGGAGTGGATTAATGAATGGTAAAGCATTTGATAATTGGCAAAAATCTCGAAAGAAAGGATGTTTAAATTGGCTTTTCAGAACAACTTTCGTCGCAGCCATTTTGTACATGATTTTTAATGTTATTTTCCTTTATCCATCTTCTGATGCGGCAAGCATTACGATTTTCTTATCGGATAATGCTCTTAATTACTCAATTTACACGATCGGGATGTTTTTCGCATTTGGGGCTATTTGGCTATACAACGAATCTTCGTATGAGAAAGAAGTTAAACGTAGAAATGTCGCCTAACAAACTGTTCAAGAGGGATTCGCAACGCGTGGCATTTTCACTATGCGTTGGTTTTTGTGTTTAAGGTGGTATGCGGCGGCTCTTGTATTGCGTTGCTCACCCCTTAACAGGGCGTTATGTTAATGGAGTATACATCTTGAAAAATGATTCAGTGGTTGAGTGGAGAAAAACATGCTCTTATTGCCACACCAAGTTCATAGCTAGAATGACTAAGCCTTTCCCAATCAGGGTCAGTGACTTTAAAGTTTCTCATGGAACATGCAGTGATTGTCGTGAAAAGCAGCAAGAAGAGTTTCGAAAACATAGAAATGCAGCTTCTCTTCATTGGAGCTTTGACAGCGTCAAAGAATACTTTGAAGACAATCCACCTTATTTGGGGCAGGAGTTATTAGTTCATGATACAAGTTGGCATACAAATACCTATGCAGTCGTAACTGTTAAAGTTCCCGCACATACAAAGCAAAAGAGAATTGTTGTAGAAAGTTATACAAATGGGTACTCGGGGCAAAGCTTCTATCGTTCTGGTAAAAATTGTTTCTCTCCCAAAGGTCAAGTAAGGCTATTACCTTACAATGACAAGATCGGTTCATTAGCCAAACAAGCTCCAAGAAATGAAGTACAGCTAAGCTCGAAAGAAGTATTTGATATTATTGGTGAAAATTAACATAACAAAGCATTTAAGAGTGATTCGCAACGCTTGGCGCTTTCGCTTCGCTCAAGTATAGCCAAGCGCCGCTCACACCTTAATGCGGCGTTAGCTTTACTCGGAGGTACAATGGAATTACCAACATTTAAGTATCATCCAGATCCCATTAAAACGGGTGCTTTAGAAGTTACAGATGAAAATTGTGAATGTTGTGGTGTCAGTCGTGGCTACAGGGCAACTTCTACTATTTACTCTGAGCATGACATAGAAACTATTTGTCCCTGGTGTATTTCTGATGGCTCGGCGGCGAAGAAATTCGACGGAGAGTTTGCTGATCCACATCCATTGATGAAAGCTAGACTTGATAAGTCTGTGGTGAAGGAAGTTTGCGAGAGAACTCCAAGCTATATTTCATGGCAGCAAGAAGTGTGGCTATCGCACTGTGGCGATGCTTGTGAATTTCATGGAGATGCAGAGAAGTCTGATCTATTACAGGTAAAAGACGCTGAATTAGAGGTTTTACTAAACGATCAGCTAATAGGTATTAATGAGTGGCATCAAATAGTCACTTACTATGAAAAAGGTGGAAACCCAGCAATCTACAAGTTCAAGTGTAGATCATGTGGCATATTTACTTATTCGCTGGACTTTGCGTAAAGCTAACAAACTGTTTAAGAGTGATTCGCAACGCGTGGCATTTTTACTATGCGTTGGTTTAAGTGTTTAAGGTGGTATGCGGGAGCATCTGTATTGCGTTGCTCACACCTTAACAGGGCGTTAGCCCTCAAGGAGAAAATATAAAATTGTTTGAAAATCATTTAAAAAGGACAAAGTTTTTGCTGTTTTTACAGGGTATATCTGTTGCAGTTACTCTGTTTCTACTATTTACCTTGCTTGCCCAAGTTAATCAATTGAGCTCTTCGAGTCTTTTTCTCGCATTTGCAATCGTTTTAGTGATGCTAAGCTTGAACTTGTCTAGTTTTTACGGGTTGTTAAAAAAGAAGCTTTGGGTATTTAAGTTAATGATCGCTCTTTATTTTATCCAGATGATAGGCATAGAAACGCCTAACTTTTCCTTAGCCTTTTCTTCTGGAATTGAAGTACCGATAAGTGTGAATGTTAATGAAGTAACAGTTTCTCTAAACTTACTGGCAATCTTGGTGGTTTGGTTGTCGTATACAAGTCTTAACCTTTTGAAAAAGGGCTAACAAATTGTTCAAGAGTGATTCGGCACGCGTGGCATTTTTACTATGCGTTGGTTTTAGTGGTTAAGGTGGTATGCGGAAGCTTCGGTATTGCGTGCCTCACACCTTAACAAGGCGTTAGGGGTTTTAGTTCAAATTCGGAGAATTACGTGGTAGAAAAAATTGGGCATATAAAAAAACCGTTAACAGTAATTGCAATATTTGCAGCAATCGCAGAGATTAGTGGGACTACAGTTTTGCCGTTTATTGACCCTAAAAACCAAGAAATCTATATTTGGTTTTTAATGTTATTTCCAACTTTATTGGTCTGTATCTTCTTTTTGACTCTGAACTTCAATCATAAAGTACTATATGCGCCTTCTGATTATAAAGATGAAAACCACTTTGTTAATTTATTTCCTAAGGCATCTGTTGAGCAACAAGAAGCGAAGTTAAGAGAGGAAGTGGAGGAAGTTCAAGCTGAGTCTGAAATTGACAAACCCAAGGATAAGACATCTAAACTGAACCCCCATTCTAATAAAGTTGTTCAGAACAATTCTCGACGAACTTTAATGGGTGAGGTAGCGCTAGCTGAAAAGCTTGCTGTTAACAGCTTAAGCCTTGAGACTCAAGACTGATGTGACATTTAATGGTCAGCCCTTTGATGCTATTGGTGTTTCAAATGATACAATTCATGCAGTTGAGGTTAAGTTGTTTAGGGCAAAAATGGTCGATTTCTCTCGCTTAACAAAAGTTTTAGAAAGAGCTGAAATTGCAGCTAGTCACTCAGCTAATAGTTTTGACTCAAAGAATTTTGTATTACATGTAGTTGCTGTTATGGATACACCTCATCTTGAGAAAGGTATGTTTGAACATGGTTTTAAGCAATTTTCAGAACGTTTTAAGGTCAAAGTTAAGTTGCATGTCACTAGTTTAGAAGAGCTGCAAAATCAGTATTCGTACACATAAACCCCTAACAAACTGTTTAAGAGTGATTCGCAACGCGTGGCATTTTTACTATGCGTTGCGTTTAGTGTTTAAGGTGGTATGCGGCAGCTTTGGTATTGCGTTGCTCACACCTTAACAGGGCGTTATGTGCTTGGAGGAAAAATGGAATATTTTCAGTACTATGGAATCGACTGGGTTGCAATGGTACTTACGTTTCTTGCAATTTGGCAAATTGGAAATAAGAACAAAATCGGGTTCATTTTAATGATGTGCGGTAACACTAGTTGGGTAGCAGTTGGTTATCTTACTGGCAGTGTGGCAATGATAATTGCAAATATCATCTTTTTCTCAATGAACCTTAGAGCAATCATCAAATGGTCGACGACAGAGAAAGAGCCTAAATTTAGTGTTGCTGAGCAGTCATCTACAAACTAGAAGTTCGCACATAACAAACTGTTCAAGAGGGATTCGCAACGCGTGGCATTTTTACTATGCATTGGTTTTAGTGATTAAGGTGGTATGCGGCGGCTTTTGTATTGCGTT
>NZ_JAMQWD010000013.1:0-2389 GCF_024744415.1 Vibrio sp. RM-41-2B
ACTCCATCCACTTTTTGTATATAAGATGGGTCGACGTACTGCTCAATTAATGCAACATCTAACTCTGGCGCCATAAGAACATCTGTAAATAAATTTTTAATAAGTGCTTTTTCTAAACTCATTTCAATTATCACCTCACCAATATTTGCCTAACGCCCAATTAAGGTGTGAGGCACGCAATACCGAAGCTGCCGCATACCACCTAAACCACTAAAACCAACGCATAGTAAAAATGCCACGCGTGCCGAATCACTCTTAAATTGTTTGTTAGGTGCGTAGCCAAAGTTGGTAAAAGTCTGTTTCATCGTGCTTAGGATTCTCACGCACGAACTCCCAACCATGGCGCTTATAGAATGTAAGAGCTCGACGGTTAGTCCGACTTACTGAAAGTACTGCCCGCAAACAACCCGCCTGAATCAAAGTGCTTGCTATATAATCCTGCACTTTTGGAGCGAGTCCTAATCCACGAAAATTCGGTTTTAAGTAAATGAGATGAACATAGCCAGTTTCCGGTTCAGGTGAAAAACTACGAAACTCTAATTGCCCTGCAAACTGACCATCCACAAATACATGGATGTAGAACCATCCTGATGTCGTTAACCGTTCAAAGACTCGTTCACGATAACCACTGATGAAGTCGTCGAAACCATCGTAATGCCCAAAGCTACAAAAGTAGGCATCTTTTCTCGCGGCAACGCATAATTCGAAATCATCAATGTTTATCTGCCGAAAAGCAATTTCCATACTTACCTTTTCCATCAAGCACCTAACGCCCAATTAAGGCGTGAGCAACGCCACCACTTAACTTAACCGATTGCACCGTAAACACTAAAGTTGATTTGAACTAAAAATGCCATGCGTTGCGAATCGCTCTTGAATTGTTTGTTAGGGCTGAAACTCTTTCACTTGCCCATTTTCCAATATATGCTCAACAACCCCGTATGATTCAGATGCTGAGATTTTTACAAATCCACTTTCTTTCAGCCTAGTAATAGAAATATCGGCTGACATTTCTGCACTGATAGGGAAAAAAGCGCCCTCCGGTTCAGAATGCATAAAAAAGTCACCTAGTGGAGCTTTGCAATGTTGACAATGATTCATGTAGTAAAATGAATCGGTCGTTGCGGAATAATCCAAGTAATAACTTTTGAAGTGTAGATCCAAGTATACTCTCAGCCTCTCTGGGAGAAAGCTGACGTATAAATACTTGGTTAAGCCTTCAGAGCGCTCATCACTTTCAATGTCGATTGTGCCATGACTAGCAAAGGTAATGACTTCAGATGGTTTGTCGCACTTCCAGCAAAGCTCTGTCGATTGAAGCAGATAAAATGGAGAGATAGCTTTTTGCGATGCATGTTCATCATAAATCGGTAGCCAATTTTCAAATGGTCCCGTATCTAAACCTTTTGGAACAAACCACTTCTTTCTCTCTGAGTGCCAACGAGCGCCCAAAGACTTTACTTTCTCTTTATCCTCAAATGGAACTTCTAAATATGTTATTTCATCCATAAAAAGCTACCTATTTCGATAAGCCCTAACGCCGCGTTAAGGTGTGACGCACGCTTGGCTACACTTGAGCGAAGCGAAACTGCCAAGCGTGAGGAATCACTCTTAAACGCTTTGTTATGTGCTATTTTTCAGCATCGTAAGTGGCTGCTGCACTCTTTAGTTGTTGAATGTCTGATGCACATAGATATCGCTTTAAAGCTTCAAACTTCTCTATGGGCCAATCATAGATTTGCATTTTCAACAGCTCGGCAATTACCGATTCGTCAAAACGATATTTGACTAATTTTGCAGGCGTGCCACCAACAACACTATAAGGGGCGACATCTTTAGTTACCACGCTATTTGCAGCAACTATGGCTCCTTCTCCGATTGTCACGCCAGGCATAACCATTGACCTCATCCCAAGCCATGCACCATCATGGATAAAGGTATCACCTTTACCTATATATGCTTCATCTATGTAGTCCATAAATGGATATAAACAGAACCAATCTGCCCTATGGGTGTGGTTACCACCCATTAAGATAACTGCCTCTGCGCCGATGCAAACGTAATCACCAATATGGAGTTTATCGATTTCCCATCTAGGCTCCCAATCGCGACTCACTTCATCACCATGAAGATACCGAACAACAGATTCCTCAAATCCATTGTCCCAGCAGTCACTGTAATAACTGTGAGTGCCTTTGATAGAAATATTAGGGTTAGTTACTACCTCATGGAGTAACTGAAATCTTGACCAATGCTTCTTTTGCATACTAAACCTCAAGCTAATGTTAAATAGTAAGAATTATTGAAATAACACTATGCCGTCAGTGAATGCGTGGCTGCTTTAAAAGAGGAATAAGTTTCATGAAAAAAACACCGTGAATTGGAAGAC